>NZ_RCNW01000102.1:0-11549 GCF_004307605.1 Pseudomonas sp. Sample_24 | reverse complement strand
CACCGGGTCCGATGATTTTCAACGCACTCAATTCCACGCCGCTGGACAAGGTCAAAGTCGTGATTCTCGGCCAGGACCCGTACCACGGCCCGGGCCAGGCCCATGGTTTGTGTTTCTCGGTGCAACCGGGCGTACCGGCGCCGCCCTCGCTGGTGAACATCTACAAAGAGTTGAAGCGTGACCTGAACATCGACATCCCCAACCACGGTTATCTACAGAGTTGGGCCGAGCAGGGCGTACTGATGCTCAACACCACCATGACTGTCGAGCGCGCCAACGCCAATGCGCACAAGGACAAGGGCTGGCAGTTTTTCACCGATCGGATCATCGAAGTGGTCAGCCAGCAGCAGCCGCACCTGGTGTTCATGCTGTGGGGCGCTCATGCGCAGAGCAAACAGAAGCTGATCGACGCCACCAAACATCTGGTGTTGACCTCGGTGCACCCGTCTCCGCTGTCGGCCTATCGCGGGTTTCTTGGTTGCGGGCACTTCAGCCGAACCAACAAGTTTCTCGAGCAGAATGGCGAGACGCCGATCGAGTGGCGGTTACCGCCAATTTGATGATTGCCCCACGGGCCCTTGTGGCGAGGGAGCTTGCTCCCGCTGGGCTGCGCAGCAGCCCCTGTCTACATCCAGATTCTATATGCACACCGCATAAGCAGGATCTACGGCTGCTGCGCAGCCGAACGGGAGCAAGCTCCCTCGCCACAGGTCCATCAGTCTGAATCCGGGTTTCGGTTCCAATACTTGAACAACGGCTCCGCCAGAAACAACACAAACAACAACCGCATCACCTGCATCGCCGTCACCAGCGGCACCGACAATTGCAGGGTCTCCGCCGTCAGGCTCATTTCGGCAATCCCGCCCGGCATCATGCCCAACGTCAGCGAACGCAGATCCAGGTGGGTCAGCGCACTCAAGCCCAGTGCCGCTGCCGTGGCGATCAACATGGTCAACACCGTGCCGATCAAGGTCCGGCCCATGAATGAAGGCGCGCGACGGAAAAACTGCCGGTTGAAGTGACAGCCCAGACCGCTGCCGATCAACCATTGGCCGATCTGGCTGCCGCCGTTGGGCAAGCCGATGTGCAAATCCCAACCGATACTCACCGCCGCACTGACCAGCAACGGTCCGAACAGCCACGGATTGGGTTGACGCAGGCGCTCCCAAATCCAGGCCGCCAACGCTCCTGCGGGAAACAGAATCGCCAGCCAGCGCCAATCGATGCTGCCAGCGTGGGAAATCGGCGCACCGTCGCCCATCAGGTATTTGAACGCTGCCGGGACACACAGTACGACGACCAGCACGCGCAGGCTCTGTCCCGCCGCAACACGGCTGAGCACTGCGCCGTTGCGGGCGCCGAGGTTGACCATCTCCCCGGAGCCGCCCGGCATGCTGGAGAAAAATGCGGTGGCGCGATCTTCACCGGTACGCCGCATCAACCAGACACCGACCACGGCCGACAGGCTGGTCACCAACGCACCAAAGAAAATCAAACCGAAATGACTCAGTACCTGTTCCATCACCACCGGGGTGAAGTGCAGGCCAATACCGATGCCGACGATCCACTGGCCGCACTTGCGTCCGCCAGGGATTTCGGCCAGTTGCCACGGCGTCAGGCAGCGCACGAGGATGATCGCCAGCAACGAGCCGACCATCCACGGCAAAGGCCAGCCGACCTGGCTGGCGAGATAACCGCCCAGCAGGCCGACCAGCGGGGTTCCCCACCAAAGCTTGAAGGGGGACCGATCAGACATCGGCGATAGCGCGTTGCGCAACGGAGCGCTTGCGCCAGATGCGTACAATCGGCACCAGCAACATGACCACGATCAACCCCCAGACACCGACGGTGATACCGCTCGACCAGAGAATATCCAGCGAACCGTTGGAAATCGACAAAGCCCGACGAAGATTCTGCTCCATCAAACCACCGAGGATGAAACCCAGCAAAACCGGCGATAACGGGAAGTCCAGCTTGCGCAGGATGTAACCGAAAATACCGATGCCGATCATCAGGAACAGATCGAAGGTCGTGGCGTGTACGGCGTACACGCCAATGGCGGTGATGATGGCGATCATCGGCACCAGCGCCCAGTTCGGTACGGCAAGGATTTTGGTGAAGATGCGAATCATCGGGATGTTCAGGATTACCAGCATGATGTTGGCGATGAACAAAGAAGCAATCAGCCCCCAGACGATGTCCGGTTGCTGCTGAAACAGCAGCGGGCCGGGCGTGATGTTGTACAGCGATAGCGCGCCAATCATAACTGCCGTAGTGCCCGAGCCGGGAACGCCAAGCGTCAGCATCGGCACCAGAGCACCGCAAGCCTCTGCGCCAATGGCGGTTTCCGGTGCAGCCAGGCCACGCTTGTCGCCTTGACCGAATTTTCCGCCGGGGCCTGCGATGCGTTTCTCGGTCATGTAGGCCACGGCGCTGGCCAGCGTCGCACCAGCCCCCGGCAGCACGCCCATGATGAAGCCGAGCACCCCGCAACGCATGTTCACCCAGAACACCGAAGCGGCTTCCTTGAAGTTGAACAGCATCCGGCCGGTCGCCTGGAAGGCTTCCTGGCCACGGTGGGTCTTTTCCAGCAGCAACAGGATTTCGCTGATGGAGAACAGACCCAGCACCAGCACCACGAATTGAATGCCGTCGGTGAGGTGGATGTTGTCGCCGGTGAACCGGTACACACCGCTGTTGGCATCAATTCCGACGGTCGACAGGAACAGGCCGATCAGCGCCGCGATAAACGTCTTGAGCGGCCGATCACCCGCCATGCCGCCAAGGCAGACAATCGCAAACACCATCAGCACGAAGTATTCCGCGGGGCCGAAGGCGATCGCCCACTTCGCCAGCATGGGCGCGAACACCACCATCCCGCAGGTGGCGATGAAGGCGCCGATGAACGAACTCCATGCCGATAGAGACAACGCCACTCCGGCCAGACCCTGGCGGGCCATCGGATAGCCATCGAGGGTGGTCATGACGGTCGAGGCTTCGCCCGGGATGTTCAACAGGATCGAACTGATCCGACCGCCATATTCGCAACCCAGGTAAACCGCCGCCAGAAGGATCAGTGCCGACTCTGGTGGCAGACCCAATGCAAACGCGATCGGGATCAGTAGCGCCACCCCGTTGATCGGACCCAGGCCGGGAAGCAGACCGACAACGGTGCCAATCAATGTGCCGCTCAGTGCAGTCACCAGGTTGTAAGGGGTTAGCGCGACACCGAAGCCGTGACTCAAATAACCAAGCGTATCCATATCAGTTCTCCAGAACGTCGAGCAGGCCCAGTGGCAGTGGCACGTCCATGACTTTGTCGAACAGCAGGTACAGGCCGACGCTCATCAAGCTGATGATGACTGCTCCCGGCAACCAGCGTCCGCCGTACAGGCGGGCCAGCGGAATCCCAACCAGCATGCTGCTGAGGATGAAGCCCAAGGGTTCGAACAGCCCGGCGAAAACCAGCAGCAACAGCACGCAGACAGCAATCTTGGTCAAGGTCTCGCGATCCATCGGCGGATCTTCATCGGTGTGCTTGATTGGCGAGGGGCGATACACCATGTAAACCAGCGCCAGGCCCATCAGCCCGAGCATCAACAGCGGAAAGGCCCGCGGGCCGATCGGCTCGTAGGAAAAAGGTGCCTGATAAGGTAGGGCCATCGCCACCAGGCTCAGGCAGACCAGCAACAGCACCGAAGCAAAAATGCGTTGTAAGAGCATGAGGAACTCCTGTGCCGCGACTCCGCCAAACGGAGTCGCGGCCACTAGACAGAGGCGATCACTGGATCAGGCCGAACTCTTTGGCCAGCACTTTGTAGTCCGCGACCTGCTTCTTCACGTAGGTGTCCAGTTCCGGGCCGGTCATGGCGAACGGGAACAGCTCACGCTGATCGCGCAGCTTGGCGAACTCGGGTGAAGCGAGCAGTTTGTCGAAGGAGTCCTTCCACCAGGCGTAGTCTTCGTCGCTGACTTTCGGCCCCAGGTAGAAACCACGAACCACTGGCCAGACGATGTCGTAGCCTTGTTCGCGAGCGGTAGGAATGTCTTTCATTTCCGGCTCGTCCAGGCGCTTGTCGGAGAACACCGCCAGCAGGCGCATGTCGCCGCTCTGGATGTGCGGCATGGAGTCGGAGATGTCGGTGCTGCCGACCTGGATATGACCACCGAGCAGGGCGGTGGCGATTTCTCCGCCGCCTTCGAGGGCGACGTAACGCAGGTCACGCGGGTTGATCCCGGCGGCTTTGGCGATCAGCGCGGTTTGCATCCAGTCCTGGCTGCCCACGGTGCCGCCGGAACCGATCACCACTTTGCTCGGATCTTTTTTTAGAGCCTGCACCAGATCGTCGAGCGTCTTGTAGGGCGAATCGCTTTTCACCGCGATGGCACCGTAGCTGGTGCCGACAGCGGCGAGCCAGCGCACATTGGTTTCATCGAAACGCCCGAACTTGCCTTGTGCCAGGTTCAATAGCGAACCACTGGACCATGCCACCAGCGTGCCGGCATCGGCCGGGCGTTGGGCGACCACCGCGTTGTAAGCCACCGCGCCGACACCGCCGGGCATGTAGGTCACACGCATGGGCTTGGTCAGCAATTTTTCATTGACCAGCGCGCTCTGTGCCAGTTTGCAGGTCAGGTCGAAACCACCACCCGGGGAGGCCGGAGCGATGCATTCCGGACGTTTGGGTTCGGCCATCAGTTGACCGGCGAACAGCATGCAGCTGGCGGCGAGGGCGAGACGGCGCATTGATCGATTCATTTTTGTCTCCACAGGAGTTTTTGTTTTTGGGGATGATTCAGGTGCGGCAGTTACGCGCCGTGCAGCCGGGTTCGGCGCTGGCGAAGGTATACGATGGGGAGTGAGCGATGGGGCGGGGCGTGCAAGCCTGATGTTGGTTCGACAACATGATTGGGTACCTCGGTTATTGTTCTTATTGTCGAAAACGCATCGAGGCGTTTTTCGGGAGCTACATTTCAAAGCACGATTGGATGGCAGGCAGACGAAACCATCCGTCGCCCGACTCTAACGGCCCAACCTTTCGCTAACCTTTCAGAAGACTTTCACGGTTGTTCAGGCTTCACAGCGACGGATGCCGCTGTAAACTCCGCGCCAAAGAATGGTGTCGACCATCCCTGAATGAGGAAAAGATCCATGCGTGTTCTGCTCGTCGAAGACCATCTGCAGCTCGCCGAAAGTGTCGCCCAGGCGCTCAAGAGCACCGGTTTGACCGTGGATGTGCTGCACGACGGCGTGGCGGCCGATCTGGCGTTGGGCAGCGAGGAATACGCCATGGCAATCCTCGATGTCGGATTGCCGCGCATGGACGGCTTCGAAGTCCTCGCACGCTTGCGCGCAAGGGGCAAGAATCTGCCGGTGTTGATGCTGACGGCGCGCAGCGACGTGAAGGATCGGGTGCATGGCCTCAACCTTGGCGCCGATGATTACCTGGCCAAACCGTTCGAGTTGACCGAGCTCGAAGCGCGGGTCAAGGCCCTGCTGCGCCGCAGTGTGCTGGGTGGTGAACGCCTGCAACGCTGCGGCGTGCTGGCCTACGATCTGGAGACCCGGCGCTTCACGCTCGCCGAGGAGCTGCTGACCCTGACCTCGCGCGAGCAAGCTGTGCTTGAGGCACTGATCGCCCGTCCGGGGCGGGTGATGAGCAAGGAGCAACTGGCCTCCCAGGTGTTCGGCCTCGACGAAGAGGCCAGCCCCGACGCCATCGAAATCTATGTGCACCGTTTGCGCAAAAAACTCGACGGCCAACCGGTTGCCATCGTGACCTTCCGCGGCCTCGGCTATTTGCTGGAAAGCCGCGATGCATAAACCCAGCAGTCTGCGCTGGCGGTTGCTGTGGAATCTGGCATTGCTGCTGGTGGTATTGATGCTGGCCAGTGGTTTGAGCGCGTACTGGAACGGTCGCGAGGCCGCCGATACCGCCTATGACCGAACGCTGCTGGCCTCGGCGCGGACCATCGCTGCGGGTCTCTCCGAGCGCGATGGCTCTCTGAGTCTCGACGTGCCCTACGTGGCCCTCGACACCTTCGCCTACGACAGTGCCGGGCGGATTTTCTATTTGGTCAACGATATCCATCAAAACCTGATTTCCGGCTACGAAAACCTTCCGGCTCCTCCGCCCGGAACTCCGCGCACCGATGATTACCCGGCGCTGGCGCGGTTCTATAACGCGACGTATCGGGGGCAGAACGTGCGGGTCGTCAGCCTGCTCAAGGCTGTCAGCGAACCTAACATGAACGGCATGGCGGAAATCCGCGTGGCGGAAACCGATGAAGCGCGGGTAAGCATGGCTCGCAGCCTGGCGGCAGACACTTTGCTGCGTCTGGGCATGTTGGCCGTCGGGGCGCTGATGATCGTCTGGTTCGCGGTGAGCGCCGCACTGCGTCCGCTGGAGCGCTTGCGCACGGCGGTCGAGGAGCGTCAGCCCGATGATCTGCGGCCGTTGCCGCTGGTTGAAGTGCAACACGAATTGTGGCCGTTGGTGCGTGCGCTCAATCACTTTACCGAACGTCTGCGTGGACAATTCGAGCGTCAGGCGCAATTCATTGCCGATGCCGCCCACGAGCTGCGCACCCCGTTGGCGGCGCTCAAGGCGCGGCTTGAGCTGGGCTTGCGTTCGGACGAGCCACAAACCTGGCGCAGCACACTGGAAACCGCGGCGCAGGGCACAGATCGCCTGACTCATCTGGCTAACCAACTGCTCTCGCTGGCGCGGGTCGAAAACGGTGCCCGGGCGATTGCCGAGGGCGGCGCGCAATTGCTCGATCTCAGTCAATTGGCGCGAGAGCTTGGCATGGCCATGGCGCCGCTGGCCCACAAACGCGGCGTAGCGCTGGCGCTGGAGGCGGACGAGCCGGTCTGGTTGCGTGGGGAGCCGACCCTGCTTAACGAGTTGTTGAGCAATCTGGTGGACAACGCACTGGCCCACACGCCGCCGGGCGGCAACGTTATTTTGAGAGTCTCGGCACCAGCGGTACTGGAAGTCGAGGACGATGGCCCCGGAATACCGCTGGCTGAGCGCGAGCGAGTATTCGAACGTTTTTATCGACGCAACCAGCAAGTGGCCGGATCAGGTTTGGGACTGGCGATTGTCGGCGAGATCTGCCGCGCACACCTGGCGCAGATCAGCCTGCATGATGGTGAGCATGCAGGGTTGAAAGTTCGGGTGAGTTTCATTGCCGGGGAGTGATCGCATCTGTTCTGGAAGTGTTCGCGGGCAAGCCTCGCTCCTGCAGGACGGTGGTAATCGTGTAGGAGCGAGGCTTGCCCGCGCAGCTTTCAGTAAAACATCGAGCGCGTTTCTTCCAAATCAGCACACATAGCCTTGTTGTCCGGATCGATCCCGAGTTTGACGAAGGCCGGAACGCTGAAAGGATCGATGCGTGAAATCGGGTGATCGGTATCTTTGTGGCAATACAGGCTGGCAACTTGCACCAAGTCGACATAATCGATCTGGGCTGATTGGCGCTTGAAGTTCTGATACAGCAGTGGCACCTGTACCAGCAATTCCGGAAACTCCCAGACCCTCAGAAGTTTGTCGCCGAGCAGCGGATGAATGCGCTCGATCACATGGTTGAGGCTGACCGGATCGGACAACAGTTCGTAGTGGTCTTCGGCATACGTCAGGATCGGCAACACACCGATTTGATGCACCAGTCCGCCAAGGGCTGCCTGATCGGGTTTGAGCTGGGTGTAGCTGCGGCACAGCGCATAACTGACGCCGGCGATTTCCAGGCTCTTGCGCCAGACATCGCGCATTTTCTGTTCCACCACCTCGGAGCGGGCATGGAAAATCTGCTCCATGACCAGGCCAATCGCCAGATTGCTGCTGTAGTTGATGCCCAGGCGGGTGATTGCCGTGTGCAGATCAGTGACTTCCTGGGTTGCGCGTAGCAGCGGGCTGTTGACCACTTTGATCAGGCGCGCCGACAGCGCCGTATCACGGCCGATGACTTTGCTCAAACTGCTGATACTGATTTCCGGGTCTTCAGCGGCCTTGCGAATCTGCAACGCCACTTCCGGTAATGTCGGCAGAACCAGGTCATCGTTATCGATGGCCTCAACCAAATCCTGTTGGACCTTTTCCGCCAGCTCAATCATTTAGTTTCTCTAGGTGTCGCAAAAAAGTACTGCGTTCAACGCTGGATTTCGCGGTCACGGTCCAGTTGATAAGGCAGGTCGAGCAAGTGCAGCGCAGGGCCGTCAATTGCACCCACATGAATATCGCCACCTTCTGCAGCTTCGGCTTGCAATACGGCCAACAGTTCAATGTGGTTTTCGCCACGGGCTGCCAGCACCACTTCACCGATTGAACTGTTGTGACTTGGGGAGAACAGTTGGGTACCGGGCTCAGGCAGGTCGCTGGCATCCAGTTTCACGCGATAGAGTCGACGCTTGAGTTTGCCCAGGTACTGCATCCGGGCAACGATTTCCTGACCGGTGTAACAGCCTTTTTTGAAACTCACGCCACCGACAGCTTGCAGATTGAGCATCTGCGGAATGAACAGCTCGCGGGTACCGGGCATGACCTGGCCGATCCCTGCACGGACCTGGCCCAGCAGCCACTGATTCAAGTCGCTTTCGGCCAGCATGGCGGACAGCTTGCCCTTAATGCTGTCGGCTTGATCGGCAGCGACCCAGAGTTCGGCACGCTCGGGTGAGATGCGAATGGCGATCAAACCGTCGTGACGCACAACACTGTCGGTTTCTGCCGGCAGGTCAAGTCCGAGGCTCTTTATTGCAGCATCGCCATGCTCGATGCCGAAACGAATCCAGGCAGCACTTTCGTCAGTCAGCTTGGACTTGGAGAACACAGCGTATTTTTTCAGGTCCGCCAGTTGAGGTTCCAGCAATTCACTGGCCATGGCCAGCAACACGCCGTCACCTTCGAGCAGGATACGGAAGCTCGATTGCATCCGGCCTTTCTGGGTACAGCGCGCGCCGAGGCTGGACTGTGTGTCGCTCAGGTAATTGAGGTTGCAGGTCAATTGGCCTTGCAGGAACTTGCCGGCGTCCGCGCCGCGGACCGCCAGAACACCTTCATGAGACAGCGTGCAGAAAAAAGCAGAATCGGCCATGGGTCATCGCAGGGTTAAAGAGTCTGGGGGACATGATAAGGGGGCGCCTTCGAAATGGGTAGTTCACAAAAGATCGCCGGTGCCCGACCAAAGCCGACTGTTCGGCGAAGCGCGGGGCTGTATACTTGCGGCCTATTTGAGGAGCGCTCCATGGTCGAAGATGTTGAACTGAATCGCCTCTACTGGCACAGCCGCCGCGGCATGCTTGAACTTGACGTGTTGCTGGTGCCGTTTGTGAAAGAGGTTTACGCAAGTCTGAACGAGGTGGATCGTGCGTTGTACGTCCGCTTGCTGGAATGCGAGGATCAGGACATGTTCGGCTGGTTCATGGAGCGCAACGAATCGGAAGATCCGGAGCTTCAGCGCATGGTTCGCATGATCCTGGATCGTGTCCAGCCCAAGTAATTCTTTCGAATGCCGCTGGCATGCCTCGCGGCAGTTGCTGGCGGCTTACGTTTTTTCCCAGTTGTTCGCACTGGGTTCGTTGCTTCTTCTTGAATTACCGCTCTGGGCCAGTCTGTCGGGTGCTTTGTGCTGCCTGCTCCATGGCATTCGGGTACTGCCACGCCAGATTCTGCTGACACACCCACAAGCGTTTTTGGGCTTGCGTCGCGATGCCGATGGCTGGCAGTTATGGAATCGGGCGGCGGGGTGGCAATCGGTGCAGCTGCGGCCCGATAGTTTGGCACTGCCCTGGGTGGTGGTGCTGCGTTTTCGCCTGCAAGGTGAGCGACGGATCCGGGCCATTTGCGTACCCCGGGATTCGCAGGCGGCGGATATACACCGACGCCTGCGGGTTCGGCTCAAATTCAGTCGGCGTAGGTGGGCGGCACCAGAATAGTGTCCAGCGCCACTGGCAACATGTTCGGATAGTCGAGGGTGTAATGCAGACCGCGACTTTCTTTACGCTCCATGGCTGACAGAATCATCAATTCGGCCACCTGAGCCAGGTTGCGCAACTCGATCAGGTCGCGGCTGACTTTATAGTTGCTGTAGAACTCGTCGATTTCATCGAGCAGCAACCGCACCCGGTGTTGGGCCCGTTGCAGACGCTTGTTGGTGCGCACAATGCCGACGTAGTCCCACATGAACCGACGCAACTCATCCCAGTTGTGCGCAATGATCACGTCTTCATCGGAATCCGTTACCTGGCTCGCATCCCAGGCGGGCAGGGCGATGGGGGCAGAAATCTGCGGCAACTGCTCAATGATGTCCGCAGCCGCCGAGCGCGCGTAGACAAAGCACTCCAGCAGTGAGTTGCTGGCCATGCGGTTGGCGCCATGCAGGCCGGTGAAGCTGGTTTCGCCAATCGCGTACAGCCCGGGTACGTCGGTGCGACCTTGCTGGTCGACCATAACGCCGCCGCAGGTGTAATGCGCGGCCGGAACCACCGGGATCGGTTGCTTGGTGATGTCGATGGAAAATTCCAGGCAGCGCTCGTAGACAGTCGGGAAGTGCGTCTTGATGAAGTCTTCTGATTTGTGGCTGATGTCCAGATATACGCAGTCAATGCCCAGGCGTTTCATCTCATGGTCGATGGCCCGTGCGACGATGTCCCGGGGCGCCAATTCGGCGCGGGGATCGAATCGCTGCATGAAGCGTTCGCCATTAGGCAGCTTCAAATGCGCGCCTTCGCCGCGAAGGGCTTCGGTGATCAGGAAACTCTTGGCCTGCGGGTGGTACAGACAAGTCGGGTGGAACTGGTTGAATTCCAGGTTCGCCACCCGGCATCCCGAGCGCCAGGCCATGGCAATGCCATCACCACAGGCACCATCGGGGTTGCTGGTATAAAGGTAGACCTTGGCTGCGCCACCGGACGCGAGGATCACGAAACGGGCGCCATAGGTATCGACTTCTCCGGTACCACGATTGAGCACGTAAGCGCCCAGGCAACGGTCGCCTTCAAGGCCCAGGCGTTTTTCGGTGATCAGATCGACGGCGACGCGCTGTTCCAGCAGTTCGATGTTCGGCCGTTGCCTGGCCTGGGTCAGCAAGGTTCTGAAAATCGCCGCACCGGTAGCATCGGCGGCGTGGATGATACGTCGATGACTGTGTCCACCTTCGCGGGTCAGATGGAACTCGAATCCGCCGTCCTCAACAGTCGATTGCTCATCACGAGTAAAGGGTACGCCTTGGTCGATCAGCCATTGAATCGCCTCTTTACTGTGCTCGACAGTGAAGCGTACGGCGTCTTCGTGACACAAGCCGCCGCCGGCATTCAGGGTGTCATCGACATGGGACTCGACGGTATCGGTGTCATCCAGTACCGCAGCGACACCGCCCTGCGCCCAGAATGTCGAGCCATTGGCGAGGTCGCCTTTGCTCAGGACAGCGATGCGCAAATGACCGGGCAAGGTCAGCGCCAGGCTCAAGCCGGCAGCACCGCTGCCAATTACCAGAACATCGTGTTGAAACTGTTGGCTCATTTCAGGATTCCGCTCAAAGCGACCCGGGTC
>NZ_RCNW01000359.1:0-1652 GCF_004307605.1 Pseudomonas sp. Sample_24 | reverse complement strand
CTCGCGCCCCAGATTGATGAATTGCTTGTGTTCGCAACCCACTTGGTCGAACAGGTTGCGGCAGGCCCAGGCCGGATCCTGATGATCCCCCGCCGCGCTTACCACAAGCACCGGCAGCTTCACCTCGGCGAGCCCGGCCCACCAGTCCTTGTCGGCGTCGCCGAAGCGCCCGAACAAGCCATGCCAGCGCATGCTTTCCAGGGCCAGGCCAATTGGCTCGTCCTCCGGGCCGCGCTTGAGTCGTGAACCGGACAACTGAGCAAAGCGCTTGAGAATGAAGCGCCCGCCCCACTCCACGGGTGGAATCTTCAGCGGCCAATAGGTACGGCTGACCTGGGTGCCAAAAAACGCAGCGGAGGCCACCACCGGCTCGCCGATGTATTCACCGCCCAACGCCGCCGCCAGGGTAATGCCCCCCAGCGAATGGCCGATCCAGTGCGGAACCTGACCGCTTTGCTCACGCACGAACGCGCCAATCGCGGGCAGATCGTAACGCGCATAGTCAGCGACGCGATTCTTGCGATAGTCCTGGTTGCGCCGGGACAGGCCGTGACCGCGCATTTCCGCGATCCACACATCGAAGCCCAGGCGCGCCAAATGAGCACCCAGCCCCAGGCCTTTGGGGGAGAACCAGAAGCGTCGATTGGAAAAACTGCCATGCAACAGGATGACCGGCACGCCGCGTACGGCAGGCTCATCGGCCATGCCCAAACGGGTGACAGCCAGCTCGACACTCGGGTCCGGGCTGTTGGCCGGCTTCAAGCGATACACGTCTTCGCTCAGATCGCCACGCCGTTCGGCGCTGATCAGGGCGACAGGAAATAGGTTGCTGCTGCTTTGCATAATCTCTTGCACAAAAAAGGGCGGCATCCAGATGGAGCCCGCCCTACTTGAATCTCAAAAAGACCGCCCCTTGCAGGGGCACAGCTTGCTGACGATGGCGATTTTGAAGACGCGATCGCGGGCAAGCCTTGCTCCTACAGTGAGCGGTCCGTTTACACAGGATCAGGCCGAAGCTTGACCTTCCGCCAGGAAGAACCAGGTTTCCAGTACGGAGTCCGGGTTCAACGAAACGCTTTCAATACCCTGCTCCATCAGCCACTTGGCCAGGTCTGGATGGTCCGAAGGCCCCTGACCGCAGATGCCGATGTATTTGCCGGCCTTGTTGCACGCAGCAATGGCATTGGCCAGCAGCTTCTTGACCGCAGGGTTACGCTCGTCGAACAAGTGCGCAATGATCCCGGAGTCACGGTCCAGGCCCAGGGTCAGCTGGGTCAGGTCGTTGGAGCCGATGGAGAAACCGTCGAAGAATTCAAGGAATTCTTCAGCCAGGATGGCGTTGGACGGCAGCTCGCACATCATGATCACGCGCAGACCGTTGTCGCCACGGGCCAAGCCGTTTTCCGCCAGCAGGTCAACCACCTGGCTCGCTTCACCCAGGGTACGAACGAACGGCACCATGATCTCGACGTTGGTCAGGCCCATCTCGTTGCGCACACGCTTGAGAGCGCGGCATTCGAGTTCGAAGCAGTCACGGAACGATTCGCTGATGTAACGCGAGGCGCCACGGAAGCCCAGCATCGGGTTCTCTTCTTCAGGCTCGTAGAGCTTGCCGCCGATCAGGTTGGCGTATTCGTTGGACTTGAAGTCCG
>NZ_RCNW01000493.1:0-11616 GCF_004307605.1 Pseudomonas sp. Sample_24 | reverse complement strand
GCCTCACCGCCATCCGCAACGAGCGCAAGCCCAACAGCCGTTATTCGAGCTACGCTCAGTGCGAGTTCGAAGTACGCGAGGTGGAAAACCTGTTTCGCCGCGAGAACATCCCGCACATCAATTCCACGCATTTTTCGGTGGAAGAAATCTCCGCGAAGATTCTCGTGGAGAAAGGCGTCGAGCGGCGGTTCAAGTAACTCTCGGTTGCCTGCTTCGGCCTCATCGCCAGCAGGCTGGCTCCCACGTTGGTACTGCGGTGAACACAAAAACACTGTGGGAGCCAGCCTGCTGGCGATTGAACGATAACGCGCTCGCCCTAGATCACAAATAAATCCACAAACCGATTGACGGGCGCTGCCTCAAGCCGCGCCTGATCCCTGCACAACTGAAAAATCTCCTCGCTGCGTTGCCCGCTGAACCGTGTCAGCAAGTTCGCTCTGAACTTCTCCTCCAGCAACGGAATGCCTTCGATCCGGCGCCGACGATGGCCGATCGGGTACTCCACCACGACGTTCTCCGTGCTTGAACCATCCTTGAAAAACACCTGGACCGCGTTGGCAATGGAGCGCTTGTCGGCCTCCAGGTATTCACGGGTGAAACGCGGTTCCTCAACGATCACCATCTTGTCGCGCAACACATCGATGATCGGATGTGCCTTGTGGAAATCGTTTTCGTAATACTCGGCCACCAGCTTGCCGAAGGCCAACGGCACAGCGGTCATGTACTGGATGCAATGATCGCGGTCAGCGGCGTTGGCCAGCGGGCCGACCTTGGAGATGATGCGAATCGCCGATTCCTGGGTGGTGATCACGATCCTGTTGATTTCGTGCAGGCGATTGCGCACCTGCGGATGCAAGCTGACGGCTGCTTCACACGCCGTTTGCGCATGGAACTCGGCGGGGAAACTGATCTTGAACAACACGTTTTCCATCACATAACTGCCGTACGCCCGCGAGAAACTGAAGGCCCGTTTTTCCTCAGGCTTGAGCGCCAGATCGCTGTTGGTGTGGCTGAACAAAACGTCGTAAAAACCCCACTGCCTGGCACTCAGGACGCCTGGAATGCCCATCTCGCCGCGCATCGCCATGTCTGCCAGGCGTACGCCGCGACTCGACGCATCACCCGCCGCCCAGGATTTACGCGAACCGGCATTCGGCGCATGCCGGTAGGTACGCAGTGCCTGGCCGTCGGCAAAGGCGTGTGACAACGCCGACAACAACTGTTCGCGATTGGCCCCCATCAATTTGGCGGTGACCGCGGTGGAGGCGACTTTCACCAGAATGACGTGATCGAGACCGACACGGTTGAATGAGTTTTCCAGGGCGATTACGCCTTGAATCTCGTGGGCCAGGATCATCGATTCAAGCACAGTGCGTACGGTCAGCGGCGCTTCGCCATTGGCCAGGCGCTTTTGTGATAAATGGTCAGCCACCGCAAGAATCCCGCCGAGGTTGTCCGACGGATGCCCCCATTCCGCCGCAAGCCAGGTGTCGTTGTAATCGAGCCAGCGCACGATGCAGCCGATATCCCACGCCGCCTTCACCGGATCGAGCCGATAACTGGTGCCCGGCACACGGGCACCGAACGGCACGACGGTGCCTTCAACCACAGGCCCCAGATGCTTGGTGCACTCGGGAAAACGCAAGGCCAGCAGACCGCAACCCAAGGTGTCGATCAGGCAGTTGCGGGCGGTATCCAGCGCTTCTTCGGATTCGATCTTGTAGTCGAGAACGTAATCGGCAATGTCCTGCAGGACCTTGTCGTACTCAGGGCGGTTGTTCAGGTCGACGTTGGCACTCATGTTCGATTCACTCTGCAAGTGGTTCGTTGATGGGACCTCGGTTCAGGGCTGACTTTTCTTTTTGTCGAAACGTGAACCTCTGTAGGAGCCAAGCTTGCTCGCGATAGCGGTGCATCAGGCAACACTGATGTTGAATGTTATGGCCTCATCGCGAGCAAGCTCGGCTCCTACAGGCGAAGGCGATCTTGCGGGCGCCTTCGCCGGCAAGCCTGGCTCCTACAGGGGATAGGATTTGGTCAGAAAGAATCGCCCGGCACGCGGACGAAGCCTTCCATCAACACCCGCGCACTGCGGCTCATGATCGCTTTGTTCACCGTCCATTCACCGTTGACCTGGCTGGCTTCGGCGCCGACACGCAAGGTGCCCGACGGATGACCGAAGCGCACCGCGTTGCGTTCGATACCGCCCGCCGCGAGGTTAACCAGGGTGCCGGTAATCGCTGCCGCCGTGCCAATGGCGACTGCCGCCGTGCCCATCATTGCGTGGTGCAGTTTGCCCATGGACAGCGCACGCACCAACAGATCGACATCGCCTGCCGCAATCGCTTTGCCGCTGGACGAAACATAGTCCGCCGGCTTGGCCACGAAGGCCACTTTCGGCGTGTGCTGCCGCTTGGCCGCTTCGTCGACGTTGGCGATCAGGCCCATGCGCAATGCGCCATAAGCGCGGATGGTTTCGAACATCAGCAAGGCTTTCGGATCACCGTTGATCGCGCCTTGCAGCTCGGTGCCCTTGTAGCCGATGTCTTCGGCATTGACGAAAATCGTCGGGATGCCTGCGTTGATCATGGTCGCCTTGAAAGTGCCTACACCGGGTACTTCGAGGTCGTCCACCAGGTTGCCGGTAGGGAACATCGAACCGCCAGCGCCCTCTTCGTCCGCTGCCGGATCGAGGAATTCGATCTGCACTTCCGCTGCCGGAAAGGTCACGCCGTCGAGTTCGAAATCGCCGGTTTCCTGCACTTCACCATCGGTGATCGGCACATGAGCGATGATGGTCTTGCCAATGTTGGCCTGCCATACGCGAACCACGGCAACGCCGTTGTGCGGAATGCGGCTGGCATCGACCAGACCGTTGCTGACCGCGAACGAACCGACCGCTGCCGACAGGTTGCCGCAGTTGCCGCTCCAGTCCACGAATGGCTTGTCGATGGAGACTTGACCGAACAGGTAGTCGACATCGTGATCAGCCTTGGTGCTTTTCGACAGGATCACGGTTTTGCTGGTGCTGGAGGTGGCGCCGCCCATGCCGTCGATTTGCTTGTCGTACGGGTCGGGGCTGCCGATCACCCGCAGCAGCAACGCATCGCGGGCCGGGCCTGGAACCTGGGCCGCTTCAGGCAAATCCTTCAGGCTGAAAAACACGCCTTTGCTGGTGCCGCCGCGCATGTAGGTCGCGGGAATCTTGATTTGCGGTGCATGAGCCATGGTGTTGCTTACTCCTTAGCTTGAAAACGGACACGGGACTCAAAGTCCCGTGTCGGTACAGCCTGTATTAGACGGCTACTGCCGACTCTTCGAGGAAGTCCTGGGCGAAGCGTTGCAACACGCCGCCCGCCTCGTAGATCGACACTTCTTCGGCGGTGTCCAGACGGCAAGTCACCGGCACATCGACGCGCTCGCCATTCTTGCGATGGATCACCAGCGTCAGCTCGGCGCGTGGCGTGCGATCGCCCATCACGTCATAGGTTTCGCTGCCGTCGATGGCCAGGGTGTGGCGGTTGGTGCCAGGCTTGAACTCCAGCGGCAACACGCCCATGCCCACCAGGTTGGTGCGGTGGATGCGCTCGAAACCTTCGGCGGCAATCGCTTCGACACCGGCCAGGCGCACGCCCTTCGCCGCCCAGTCACGGGACGAACCCTGACCGTAGTCGGCACCGGCAATGATGATCAGCGGCTGCTTGCGATCCATGTAGGTTTCAATCGCTTCCCACATGCGCATCACTTTGCCTTCCGGCTCGACGCGGGCCAGCGACCCCTGCTTGACCTTGCCGTTTTCCACAACCATTTCGTTGAACAGTTTCGGGTTGGCGAACGTGGCCCTCTGCGCGGTCAGGTGGTCGCCACGGTGCGTTGCGTAAGAGTTGAAGTCCTCCTCCGGCAGGCCCATTTTTGCCAGGTATTCGCCGGCGGCGCTGTCGAGCATGATGGCGTTGGAAGGCGACAGGTGATCGGTGGTGATGTTGTCTGGCAGCACCGCCAGCGGACGCATGCCCTTGAGCGGACGCGCGCCGGCCAGTGCGCCTTCCCAGTACGGCGGACGACGGATGTAGGTGCTCATTTCGCGCCACTCGTACAACGGCGCGACTTTCGGGCCGGTGTCTTCGTGGATGGCGAACATCGGGATGTAGACCTGACGGAACTGTTCCGGCTTCACCGAGGCTTTCACCACGGCGTCGATTTCTTCGTCGCTCGGCCAGATATCCTTGAGGCGGATTTCCTTGCCGTCGACCACGCCCAGCACGTCCTTCTCGATGTCGAAACGGATGGTGCCGGCAATCGCATACGCAACCACCAACGGCGGCGAAGCGAGAAATGCCTGCTTGGCGTACGGGTGAATCCGACCGTCGAAGTTACGGTTGCCGGACAACACCGCCGTGGCGTACAGATCGCGGTCGATGATCTCTTGCTGGATCACCGGGTCCAGCGCACCGGACATGCCATTGCAGGTGGTGCAAGCGAAGGCCACGACGCCGAAACCGAGCTGTTCCAGCTCATCGGTCAGGCCGGCTTCATCAAGGTACAGGGCCACGGTTTTCGAGCCCGGCGCCAGGGACGACTTGACCCACGGCTTGCGGGTCAAGCCGAGCTTGTTGGCGTTGCGCGCCAGCAAGCCAGCGGCGATCACGTTGCGCGGGTTACTGGTGTTGGTGCAGCTGGTGATGGCAGCGATGATCACCGCGCCGTCCGGCATCTGGCCTGGCACATCCTCCCATTTACCGGAGATGCCTTTAGCGGCCAGGTCCGACACCGCCACCCGGGCGTGCGGGTTGCTCGGGCCGGCCATGTTGCGCACCACTGAGGACAGGTCGAAAGTCAGGCCGCGCTCATATTGCGCGCCGTTGAGGCTGTCGGCCCACAGGCCGGTGGTCTTGGCGTAGTTCTCGACCAACTGCACCTGCTCGTCTTCACGACCGGTGAGTTTGAGGTAGTCGATGGTCTGCTGGTCGATGTAGAACATCGCCGCCGTGGCGCCGTACTCCGGGGCCATGTTGGAGATGGTCGCGCGGTCGCCGAGGGTCAGCGCGGAAGCGCCTTCACCGAAGAACTCCAGCCAGGCACCGACCACTTTTTGCTTGCGCAGGAACTCGGTCAGCGCCAGCACCATATCGGTCGCGGTGATGCCCGGTTGCAGTTTGCCGGTGAGTTCGACGCCTACGCTTTCCGGCAGACGCATCCACGATGCGCGGCCGAGCATCACGCTCTCGGCTTCGAGGCCACCGACACCGATGGCGATCACGCCCAGCGCATCGACATGCGGGGTGTGGCTGTCAGTGCCGACGCAGGTATCAGGGAACGCAACGCCGTCACGCACCTGGATCACCGGAGACATTTTCTCCAGGTTGATCTGATGCATGATGCCGTTGCCCGGCGGGATCACGTCGACGTTCTTGAAGGCTTTTTTGGTCCAGTTGATGAAGTGGAAACGGTCTTCGTTGCGACGGTCTTCGATGGCGCGGTTCTTCTCGAACGCCTCTGGATCGAAGCCACCACGTTCGACGGCCAGGGAGTGGTCGACGATCAGTTGCGTCGGCACCACCGGATTGACTTGCGCCGGGTCGCCGCCTTGCAGGGCGATGGCGTCACGCAGGCCGGCGAGGTCGACTAGGGCGGTCTGGCCGAGGATGTCGTGGCACACCACACGGGCCGGGAACCACGGGAAATCGAGGTCGCGCTTGCGTTCGATGAATTGCTTGAGCGATTCGGTGAGCGTGGCCGGATCGCAGCGACGCACAAGGTTTTCCGCCAGCACGCGAGAGGTGTAAGGCAGGGTGTCGTAGGCGCCGGGAGCAATGGCCTCGACTGCCGCGCGGACGTCGAAGTAATCCAGTTTGCTGCCGGGCAGCGATTTGCGGAATTTCGTGTTCATCGTCAGGACTCGGTCACGGTAAATACAAAGGGTGGGGCTGGCGCCGGATTCGAAATCAACACAATCCACTGTGGGAGCGGGCTTGCCCGCGATTGCGGTGGGTCAGCCGACACATGTGTCGAATGTGACTCCGTCATCGCGGGCAAGCCCGCTCCCACAGGGATCTACGCTGTATCCAGATCCCTGCAACAGCCTCCACCATTCAGCGTTGTTCGATTGGCACGAACTTGCGCTGTTCGACGCCGGTGTACTCGGCGCTCGGGCGGATGATGCGGTTGTTGGCGCGTTGTTCGTACACGTGGGCCGCCCAGCCGGTCAGGCGCGAGCAGACGAAAATCGGTGTGAACAACTTGGTCGGAATGCCCATGAAGTGGTACGCCGAGGCATGGTAGAAGTCGGCGTTCGGGAACAGCTTCTTCTGTTCCCACATGGTGGCGTCGATGGCCTCGGACACCGGGAACAACACCTTGTCGCCCACTTCGTCGGCGAGTTTTTTCGACCAGCCCTTGATCACCTCGTTGCGCGGATCGTTGTCCTTATAGATCGCGTGACCGAAGCCCATGATCTTGTCCTTGCGCGCCAGCATGCCGAGGGTGCCCTCGACCGCCTCTTCCGGCGACGAGAAGCGCTCGATCATTTCCATCGCCGCTTCGTTGGCACCGCCGTGCAGCGGGCCGCGTAGCGAACCGATGGCCGCGGTAATGCACGAATACAGGTCCGACAAGGTGGAGGCGCAAACCCGTGCGGTGAAGGTCGAGGCGTTGAACTCGTGCTCGGCGTAGAGGATCAGCGAAACGTTCATCACCTTGACGTGCAGCTCGCTTGGCTTCTTGCCGTGCAGCAGGTGCAGGAAGTGGCCGCCGATGGACTGTTCGTCGCTCACGCAATCGATGCGCTTGCCTTCGTGGCTGAAGCGATACCAGTAGGTCATGATCGCCGGGAATGCCGCCAGCAGTCGGTCGGTCTTGTCGTGTTGCTCGGAGAAATTGTTCTCCGGCTCGAGGTTGCCCAGGAACGAGCAACCGGTACGCATCACGTCCATCGGGTGGGCGTCGGCGGGGATGCGCTCGAGCACTTCTTTCAGCGCTTGCGGCAGGTCGCGCAGCTTGCTCAGCTTGGCGATGTAGGCGCTCAGTTGCGCCTTGCTCGGCAGTTCGCCGTACAGCAGCAGGTAAGCGACTTCTTCGAACTGTGCGTCAGCTGCCAGTTCACGAACGTCATAACCACGATAGGTCAGACCGGCACCCGACTGGCCCACGGTGGACAGTGCGGTTTGCCCGGCAACCTGGCCACGGAGCCCGGCGCCACTGAGTACTTTTGCTTCGGCCATTTTTGTCTCCAATATTCTTGAATTTGTCAGAGAAAACTTATCTCGCTTCCTGTAGGAGCGAGCCTGCTCGCGATGCGGGGTATCAGGCTTCCCGCGTCAACATTGGCGTCCATCGCGAGCAAGCTTCGCTCCTACAGGGCGTTCTTTACTTCTTCGCCGCAAACAACGCATCGAGCTTCTGCTCGAAGGTGTGGTAGTCGATGCGATCGTAAAGCTCCATGCGAGTCTGCATGGTGTCGATGACGTTCTGTTGCGTGCCGTCGCGGCGGATCGCGGTGTAGACGTTTTCTGCCGCCTTGTTCATGGCACGGAAAGCCGACAGCGGGTACAGCACCAGCGAAACGTCGGCAGCGGCCAGTTGTTCGGTGGTGTACAGCGGTGTCGCGCCGAATTCGGTGATGTTGGCCAGGATCGGTGCTTTCACGCGGTTGGCGAACAACTTGTACATCTCAAGTTCGGTGATGGCTTCCGGGAAGACCATGTCGGCACCGGCCTCGATGCACGCGGCGGCGCGATCCAGGGCAGACTCCAGGCCTTCCACCGCCAGGGCGTCGGTACGGGCCATGATCACAAAGCTGTCATCGGTGCGGGCATCGACGGCGGCTTTGATACGGTCAACCATTTCCTGCTGGCTCACGATCTCTTTATTAGGACGGTGACCACAACGCTTGGCGCCGACCTGGTCTTCGATGTGAATCGCCGCCGCGCCGAACTTGATCATCGACTTCACGGTACGGGCGACGTTGAAGGCCGAGGAACCGAAACCGGTGTCCACGTCCACCAGCAGCGGCAAGTCGCAGACATCCGTGATGCGGCGCACGTCGGTCAGCACGTCATCCAGGCCGGTGATGCCCAGGTCCGGAACACCGAGGGAGCCAGCAGCCACCCCGCCACCGGAGAGGTAGATCGCCTTGAAACCGGCGCGCTTGGCCAGCAACGCGTGGTTGGCATTGATGGCGCCGACCACTTGCAATGGATGCTCGCTGGCGACCGCATCGCGGAAACGCTGGCCTGGAGTGCTCTTGTTGGAACTCATGACTCACCTCGTTTGGCTGTCGGGTTAACGCCGTCCTGGTAATGACGGGCGATGTTGCGTTTGGAGGCGCCGATGTGGCGGCGCATCAACAACTCGGCCAGCTCACCGTCACGGTCGGCGATGGCATCGAGAATTCGGTGGTGTTCGGCAAAGGCCTGGTGCGGGCGATTGGGCGTGGTGGAAAACTGGATGCGGTACATGCGCACCAGTTGATACAGCTCGCCGCAAAGCATTTGCGTCAAGGTGCGGTTGCCGCTGCCCTGGATGATCCGGTAGTGGAAGTCGAAATCGCCTTCCTGCTGGTAGTAACCGCGGCCGGCCTGGAATGCCTCATCGCGCTCGTGGGTTTCGAGGACGCGACGCAGCTCGTCGATTTCTTCGACGCTCATGCGCTCGGCCGCCAGACGACAGGCCATGCCTTCGAGGGACTCGCGAATTTCGTAGAGTTCGATCAACTCGGCATGGTTGAGCGACACCACCCGTGCGCCGACGTGCGGCACGCGCACCAGCAGGCGCTGGCCTTCCAGGCGGTGGATGGCCTCCCGCAGCGGGCCTCGGCTGATGCCATAGGTACGGGCCAGTTCCGGCTCGGAGATTTTGCTGCCCGGAGCGATTTCGCCCTTGACGATGGCCGCCTGGATACGGCGGAAGACGTTCTCGGAAAGCGTCTCCGAATCATCTTGGGTAGAAACCGGGGGATCGAGTTGATCCAACATATTGTCGACACCTTGAAAGCCAATGACGCAAAAACTAACGAATACGCAGGGCTTAGTCAAAGGATAAATAGATATTGTCGACAATCGTCTAATAACCGCTTTGTTTTATGATCGTTCCTGCGCTCTGCGCAGGAATGCCGCCTGGAACGCTCCGCGTTCCCCAGCGACGCCGGGCTCGAGTCCTGACGCGGAGCGTCACTGGATGCGTTTCCACGCAGAGCGTCGGAACGATCAACAATGCGGCGCCCTCTGTTTATAGCCACCGGCCAGCGCTGGCGCCAACAAACCACCGTGCTAGAATGCCGCCCGCATTTGTTTGTCACATCTGCACGGTCTGTCATAAAACACTGATAGGCATACGAAGGAGCTTGCGCAGCAATGCCAGGGTCTTGAATCGAAGTACGGCCCGCTGCGCACCAGGATTTATGAGACTCAAGCCCTTTTCCACCTTCCTTTTTATTCTTTGCCTGCCGGGTTTTGCCGCGGCGGGGGAAAAGACTGTGTACGGCCTCAATGAATACGCTTCCCTGGGCGGTATCGACCTGGAAGTGGCCGCCAAACTCGACACCGGGGCGAAGACCGCCTCCCTGAGTGCCCGCGATATCAAGCGCTTCAAGCGCAATGGCGAATCCTGGGTGCGCTTCTACCTGGCCATCGATGCCGCCCATTCACACCCGATCGAACGACCGCTGGCCCGTGTCAGCAAGATCAAGCGCCGAGCCGGTGACTACGATCCTGAAGAGGGCAAGAAGTACACCGCCCGTCCGGTGATCGAGCTGGATATCTGCATGGGCTCGGCTTTACGCAGTATCGAAGTGAACCTAACGGACCGAAGTGCCTTCCAATACCCGCTCCTGATCGGCTCCGAAGCGCTCAAACGCTTCGATGCGCTGGTCGACCCCAGTCTTAAATACGCTGCCGGCAAACCCGCCTGCGCTACCGACGCTCATACCGCAGAGTAATTCCAATGCGCTCTCTTACCCTTCATCTGAAAATGCTGATCGCCATCCTGGTGGTGTTGGGCATTTCAGTTACGGCCTATCAGATCTTCGTGCTCGGCATTCCCGTCACCGAGGACGCCACCGACGACTTGTGGAACATCGACGCCAAGGTCGAGTTCGTCGCCAGTGCCAAAGACCCGGTCAAGATCCAGATGTTCGTGCCGCCGCTGAGCCGTGACTATGTCAGCCTCAACGAGAGCTTCATCTCCAACAACTACGGCGTGGCCGTGAACCGCGTTGACGGCAACCGCAAGGTGACCTGGTCGGCGCGCCGGGCCAAGGGCAACCAGACGCTGTATTACCGCTTGGTGCTGACCAAGCGCTACACCGCTGAAAAAGCCAAGATCAAAGGCCCGACCTTCCGCGACAGCATCGCCATCGAAGGCCCTGAAAAAATCGCTGCCGAAGCCTTGCTCGCGCCGATCCGCCAGCATTCGGCCGACGTCGAGACCTTCATCAGCGAAGCCATCAAGCGGGTCAACAACAGCAACGACGACAACGCCAAGATGCTCCTGGCTGGCGATCCGACCCCGGCGCACAAGGCGAAGATCGTCGAACTGCTGTTGTCCATAGCCCACGTCCCGGTGGAAAAGGTCCACACCGTCCGTCTGGTGGCCGACCAACCACAGACACCGGAACTCTGGTTGCGCAGCTTCAACGGCACCGACTGGCTGTATTTCAACCCGGAGACCGGCGAACAGGGTCTGCCGACCGACCGCCTGCTGTGGTGGACCGGCGATGAAAACCTGATCACTGTCGATGGCGGCAAGAAAGCCACTGTCACTTTCAGCATGAACAACAGCGAAATGAACGCCATTCGCCTGGCCAAGCTGACGGATGAAAACACCGACGCCAACTTCCTCGAATACTCGCTGTACGGCCTGCCGCTGCAAACCCAGCAGACGTTCATGATCATGGTGATGATCCCGATTGGCGTGCTGGTGATCCTGGTCCTGCGCAACCTGATCGGCATCCAGACACTGGGCACGTTCACGCCGGTGCTGATTGCCCTGGCCTTCCGCGAAACTCAGCTCGGCTTCGGCATCGTGCTGTTTACCATCATCACGGCGCTGGGGCTGTCGCTGCGCTCCTACCTCGAACACCTCAAGCTGCAAATGCTGCCAAGGCTTTCGGTAGTGCTGACCTTTGTCGTGGTGTTGATCGCAGCCATCAGTTTGTTCAGCCACAAACTCGGGCTGGAACGCGGGCTTTCGGTTGCACTGTTCCCGATGGTGATTCTGACCATGACCATCGAACGCCTGTCGATCACCTGGGAAGAGCGCGGCGGTGGCCATGCCATGAAAGTGGCGATCGGCACCCTGTTCGCCGCCTCCCTGGCGCACCTGATCATGAGCGTGCCGGAACTGGTGTACTTCGTGTTCACCTTCCCGGCGGTCCTGCTGATTCTGGTGGGCTTCATGCTGGCGATGGGTCGCTATCGCGGGTATCGCCTGACCGAACTGGTGCGTTTCAAGGCTTTCCTGAAAAAGGCTGACGCTTGATGTTCGGCTTCTGGAAAACCTGGAAGGCCCTGGAAGCCCGGGGCATCATGGGCATCAATCGGCGTAACGCCGACTACGTGCTCAAATACAACAAGCGCAGCCTGTACCCGATCGTCGATGACAAGATCATCACCAAGGAGC
>NZ_RCNW01000373.1:0-1663 GCF_004307605.1 Pseudomonas sp. Sample_24 | reverse complement strand
CGCGGAACACGCCTTCGAGTTCCTGGATGATCTTGCCGTTGCCGCGAACCGGGCCATCGAGGCGCTGCAGGTTGCAGTTGATGACGAAGATCAGATTGTCGAGCTTCTCGCGGCCAGCCAGCGAGATCGCGCCCAGGGATTCCGGCTCGTCGCACTCGCCGTCACCCAGGAAGCACCAGACTTTCTGCTTGCCGGCAGGAATGAAGCCGCGGGCTTCCAGGTACTTCATGAAGCGTGCCTGGTAGATCGCCTGGATCGGGCCCAGACCCATGGATACGGTCGGGAACTGCCAGAAGTCAGGCATCAGCCAAGGGTGCGGGTAGGACGACAGGCCCTGACCGTCGACTTCCTGGCGGAAGTTGTTCATCTGCTCTTCGGTGATGCGGCCTTCCATGAATGCACGGGCGTAAACGCCTGGCGAGGTGTGGCCCTGGAAGTAGATCAGGTCGCCGCCGTGTTCATCGGTCGGGGCCTGGAAGAAGTAGTTGAAGCCGATGTCATACAGGGTCGCACTGGAAGCGAAGCTGGAGATGTGACCACCCAGGTCAGAATCTTTCAGGTTCGTACGCATTACCATGGCCATCGCGTTCCAGCGTACCAGCGAGCGAATGCGGCGTTCCATGAACAGGTCGCCAGGCATGCGTGCTTCGTGGGTAACCGGGATGGTGTTGCGGTAAGGCGTGGTGATGGCGTAAGGCAACTGCGAACCGCTGCGGGTCGCGAGTTCACCCATACGGGTCATCAGATAGTGAGCACGGTCTTCGCCTTCTTTGTCGAGAACCGATTCCAGGGCGTCCAGCCATTCCTGGGTTTCGACGGGATCGAGGTCTTGCATGGCTTGCTCCAGGGCGGAAAGGCTTCCAGAATCGGTTGCCTGAGTTTGCGACTGGCCTTGTGGGCAGACGATTTAAAATTCTTGGATTGCCGACAGGTTGTTCCGGCGGCGTGTAGTTTTACTACAAATCTTCCGGCATTTCAGCCTTTCGAATGTATAGACGAGTAGTAAAACTACAGATGAAAGGCTTGTGGCCTCCGACTGCGTTGTGAGAATAATCGTTAAGGCGGGTCGATTTCCATCCGAATAAGGTGAAAGTTTGATGCTGGATGCCAAAGAAAAAGAAATTTCAGCTATTTCTAACTTTTGTTCGACAGTCCTTCACGTAGCGGGTTTTCATCATTCACTACAAGCGGCCCTCAATACGCCGATCAAGGATAGACCATGACCCTGCCCGTGCTTGCCGAACTGCCCGCCATTCTCCTGCCGTTGGTCAGCCGATCCGAGCAGTCGTTCCGTACGTCCGTCGCCGCCCTTGAAGACGATCACGGCCTGTCGAACTGGACGCCGGAGCGCTGGGCGCAATTCGCCCGCGTCAGCGCCGCCAGCGAATTTGTCATTGAACAGAGCATTCGTGACCCTTTGATGTTGTTGTCGCTGGTGGCGTCCGGCGAACTTGATCGAGCGTTTGCGCCCGGCGAGCTGTGCGCACAGATCGCCGCCGCTGTGAACGCCGCGCAGAGCGAGGACGAACTAGGCCGCGCCTTGCGCCGCCAGCGCGCACGCCATCAGGTGCGAATCATCTGGCGCGACCTGACCCGCCAGGCCGATCTGGTGCAGACCTGCCGCGACCTCTCGGACATGGCCGACGCTACCATCGATCAGGCT
>NZ_RCNW01000342.1:0-1666 GCF_004307605.1 Pseudomonas sp. Sample_24 | reverse complement strand
GGCATGAAGGCGAACGAGTAGGCGTCGTAGGCCTTGGACATCAGCGCGTTGGTCGGCTTCGAGAACTCGAGGACCAGCAGACGGCCGCCCGGCTTGAGTACACGCAGCATGGAGCGCAGGGCGTCTTCCTTGTGCGTCACGTTGCGCAGGCCGAAGGCGATGGTCACGCAGTCGAAATGATTGTCCGGGAACGGCAGTTTTTCCGCATCGGCCTGGACGAATTCGACGTTGCCCGCCACACCCAGGTCCAGCAAGCGGTCACGACCGACCTTGAGCATGGACTCGTTGATGTCGGCCAGCACCACCTGGCCGGTCGGGCCGACGAGGTGCGAGAATTTCCGGGTAAGGTCACCGGTGCCGCCGGCGATATCGAGCACGCGGTTACCGGTGCGAACGCCCGACAGTTCGATCGCGAAACGCTTCCACAGACGGTGCATGCCGCCCGACAGGAGGTCGTTCATCAGGTCGTATTTGGCGGCTACCGAGTGAAAAACCTCAGCGACTTTTTCCGCTTTCTGGCTTTCCGGAACGTTTTTGAAGCCGAAGTGAGTGGTGGGTTCGGCATCGCTGCCTTTGCGCTGATCAGTCATATCGCTGTCACCAAAAGAGAATGCGCGACATTCTAATCCCCAAGGGATGCTTTGTCTTGGCAAGGCTGAAGGTAAGATGGGCAACCATCGGGACGTTTTGACGCAGCAGAGGTCAAGATGCTCCGGGAAAGCATTCATAAGCAGGAGTCATTCGATGGCCCGTATTAGTGTTGAACGTGCCCATGGCCTGGGCAAAGAAGCGGCGCGCGAGAAGGCCGACAAGCTGGCGCAGAAACTCTCCGAGCAATATGGCCTGGAGCCGCAGTGGTCCGGAGATACCCTCAACCTCAAGCGTTCGGGTGTGAAGGGCGCGGTGCATGTCACCGAAGATTCGATCAAGGTCGATGTAGAGCTCGGCCTGATGATGTCGGCCATGAGCGGCATGATCAAAGCGGAAATCGAGAAGGCGCTGGATAAAGCGCTGGTCTGATTTTTGTCTGAAATTCGATTCCCTGTAGGAGTGAGCCTGCTCGCGATAGCGGTCTGTCAGTCACTGGCAATTTGACTGAAAGTCCGCTTTCGCGAGCAGGCTCACTCCTACACTTTTTTGCGCTGCACCCGAGCTTTTATGTCAGTTGTTAGGGTGCCGTTTCTAATTTTTCTCCCTACTTTGTGCCAGAGCCCGACAATTTCGCGGGCAGTTCCTCAAACCTTCTGCGCGTGAGGTGGACCATGGCCAAAGCAATTTTGAAGAAAAAAATCGACGCATCGACCAGTACTCTGGGCGACGTCAAATCCTATGCCCGCAAGGTCTGGCTGGCAGGCCTGGGTGCCTACGCCAAGGTTGGGCAAGAGGGCAGCGAATACTTTCAAGAGTTGGTAAAAGCTGGCCAATCTGTTGAAAAGAAAGGCAAAAAAGTAGTTGCCGAGAAACTTGAAGCAGCGAATGCCGAGATCGACGAAGCCAAGAGTGAAGTGAGCACTTTCAAGGGCAAGGTCGAAGTTCAACTCGACAGGGTCGAGAAGGCGTTCGACACGCGTGTCGCAAGTGCCTTGAATCGTATCGGCATTCCGTCTAAACATGACGTTGAGACACTCTCTGCTAAGCTCGATGAGCTGACGGCATTGCTCGAACG
>NZ_RCNW01000520.1:10377-11768 GCF_004307605.1 Pseudomonas sp. Sample_24 | reverse complement strand
ATCAGTCACGCACGTAAATGATTTCCGGACCGTCTTCGTCATCCACATCTTCTTCATCCCAATCATCGTCACCGATGTCATGGACCGACTTCACGCCACTGCGACGCAGAGCACGCTGATCGTCCAGCGCCTGCAGCTGGGCACGCGCCTCATCTTCAATGCGCTGATCGAGATCGGCCAATTCTTCCTTGTAGGCCGGGTCGTTGGCCAGGCGATCGGCGCGATCTTCCAGGTAACGCATGATGTCGTGGCACAGACGCTCGGTGTTCTGCTTGGCGATGGCCGAGATCACATAGACCGGACCGGTCCACTCCAGACGATCGACGATCTCCTTGACGCGAGCATCGTGCTCTTCATCGAGGATCTGGTCGCACTTGTTCAGGATCAACCAGCGATCGCGCTCAGCCAGCGACGGACTGAATTTGGTCAGCTCGTTGACGATGACTTCGGCGGCGTCCGGAGCGCTGGTTTCATCCAGCGGCGCCATGTCGACGAGGTGCAGCAACAGACGGGTACGCGACAAATGCTTGAGGAAGCGAATCCCCAGACCCGCGCCATCGGAAGCGCCTTCGATCAGACCCGGGATGTCCGCGACCACGAAGCTTTTCCAGCGATCGACGCTGACCACCCCCAGGTTCGGCACCAGGGTTGTGAACGGGTAATCGGCCACTTTCGGCTTGGCGGCCGATACCGAACGGATAAAGGTACTTTTACCAGCGTTCGGCAAGCCCAGCAGACCGACGTCCGCGAGCACTTTCATTTCCAGCTTCAGGTCACGCTGCTCACCCGGCTTGCCCGGCGTAGTCTGGCGTGGCGCACGGTTGGTACTGGATTTGAAACGGGTGTTGCCCAGGCCGTGCCAGCCACCATGAGCCACCATCAGCTTCTGGCCGGCCTTGGTCAGGTCGCCGATCACTTCTTGAGTGGCAGAGTCGATCACCGTGGTACCCACAGGTACACGCAGGATCAGATCCTCGCCCTTCTTGCCGGTGCAGTCGGTGCTGCCGCCGTTGGAGCCACGCTCGGCATCGAAGTGCCGGGTGTAACGGTAGTCGACCAGGGTGTTGAGGTTCTCGTCGGCCATCATGTAGATGGAACCGCCATCACCGCCATCACCGCCGTTAGGGCCACCGTTTTCGATGAATTTTTCGCGACGGAAACTCATGCAGCCATTGCCGCCGTCACCGGCCTTTACTCGAATCGATACTTCATCAACAAACTTCATAACAAACGCCTCTCGCCATACGGACGAGCCGAAAAACAATCAAGACATAAGACTCTTGCAAAAATGAGCGCAGCGACCCCAAACCACGACACCTACATCGTACGCCGACAGCCCATACAAACAGCTTTGCAAGAGACTCACCCCACAAACGAAAAAGCCCCGTCGC
>NZ_RCNW01000520.1:0-10277 GCF_004307605.1 Pseudomonas sp. Sample_24 | reverse complement strand
CCCATGCCAACGCCGTAGCCAGCGTGGAATTGGGTGCCGCGCTGACGCACGATGATGTTGCCTGCTTTGATAGCCTGGCCGCCATACATCTTCACGCCAAGGCGTTTGGCTTCTGAGTCGCGACCGTTACGGGTACTACCACCAGCTTTTTTGTGTGCCATGAGTTCAATTCTCCTAGTGAGGAATTAGGCTGAAATTAAGCCTGAATACCGGTGATTTTGATCTCGGTGTACCACTGGCGGTGGCCCATACGCTTCATGTGGTGCTTACGACGACGGAACTTGATGATGCGGACTTTATCGTGACGACCTTGGGAGATCACTTCAGCCACAACGGTAGCGCCAGCAACAACTGGAGCACCGATATTCACGTCGTCACCGTTGGCAACCAACAGAACGCGATCAAAGGTAACGGATTCGCCGGTAGCGATTTCCAGTTTTTCGATCTTCAGGTATTCACCTGGGGCGACTTTGTACTGCTTGCCGCCAGTAACGATTACTGCATAAGACATGGTATTTCTCCGATAATCCTGCTCACCCAGCTCTTTATAAGAAGAGGTATTGGCTGGCATGGCTGCATGGGGCTGGAAGGCCCGCTTGCAATTGCGTAAGGCAGGTGCTGCCCAGGAAGTTCAGGGTGCGCGATTGTACGCAAGGCACGAGCGCCTTGCAATAGGCCGTCCATCGCGCCTTGACAGGCCCGGACGTGGGTCCTAGCATGCCGCGCAACCCTTCTGGAGCGACTGTCGCTGATGCAACCCCAAGCTTTCTACCGCGCGGTGGCGGACGATTTTAGCGCCGTCGACGGCATCATCAAGAAGCAGCTGACTTCCCGAGTGCCGCTGGTATCGAAAATCGGCGATTACATTACCTCGGCCGGCGGCAAGCGCCTGCGTCCTTTATTGGTGCTGCTGTCTGGCAAGGCCCTGGGACGTGAAGGCGATGACCTGCGACTGCTGGCCGCCACCATCGAATTCCTGCACACCGCTACCTTGCTGCATGACGACGTGGTCGATATGTCCGGCATGCGCCGAGGCCGCTCGACCGCCAACGCCATGTGGGGCAATGCACCCAGCGTACTGGTTGGCGACTTCCTGTATTCGCGTTCATTCGAAATGATGGTCGAACTGGGCTCCATGCCCGTGATGAAGATCCTTTCGCAAGCCACGCGCATCATCGCCGAAGGCGAAGTGTTGCAGCTGTCGAAGGTTCGTGACGCCAGCACCACCGAAGAAACCTACATGGAAGTCATCCGCGGCAAAACCGCGATGCTCTTCGAAGCCTCGACCCACAGCGCCGCCGCCCTGGCCGGCGCAACGCCCGAGCAGAGCGAAGCACTGCGCATGTTCGGCGATCACCTGGGCGTGGCTTTCCAACTGGTCGACGACCTGCTCGACTATAAAGGCGATGCCGAAACCCTGGGCAAGAACGTCGGTGACGATCTGGCCGAAGGCAAGCCGACCCTGCCGCTGATCTACACCATGCGCGAAGGCACGCCGGAACAGGCCGCCCTGGTGCGCAAGGCGATCCAGAAAGGCGGCATCGAAGACCTGGAGAGCATCCGCGTAGCCGTGGAAGCCTCGGGCTCGCTGGAATACACCGCACAACTGGCTCGCGATTATGTGGCCCGAGCGATCAAATGCCTCGAAGTGCTGCCAGCCAGCGAATATCGCGATGCATTGGTTGAATTGAGCGAGTTTGCGGTCGCACGCACCCATTGATACACCCCTTGTAGGAGCCGGCTTGCTGGCGATCGCATCACCACGGTGTTCCCTGACACACCGAGGCGAATGTATCGCCAGCAAGCCGGCTCCTACAGGTCCCCGCCCTCTCCTGCCTAAAACCCTATACAATGTGCGCTTTTTAGCGATCCTGAATCCAAGGAGCCTTAGTGAGCACGTTGCCACCCTGCCCGAAATGCAATTCCGAATACACCTATGAAGACGGCGCCCAGCTGATCTGCCCTGAGTGCGCCCACGAATGGTCCGCCACCGGCGAAGCCGAAGCGGCATCCGATGACGCGGTGAAAAAGGATTCGGTCGGCAACGTCCTGCAGGACGGCGACACCATTACCGTGATCAAGGACCTCAAGGTCAAAGGCACGTCCCTGGTGGTCAAGGTCGGCACCAAGGTCAAGAACATCCGCCTGTGCGATGGCGATCACGACATCGACTGCAAGATCGACGGCATCGGCCCGATGAAACTCAAATCCGAGTTCGTCAGAAAAGTCTGATATTGCTGTATTCCATCCCGCGCCAAGCGTGGGATGGTGCTTCGCCCTCTCCCGTCCCGCCCAGCAATTTCACGCAATAGCCAAAGGCCAGCCGTTTTGACCTTACGCAATCTTTACCCGGAAAAAAGCGCAAACCTCTAATCGATCCTTGCTATTTATTGAATAGGAATTATTCTCATTGAAACCATCAATGGAGATGAGAACCCATGACTTATTTGATCGATGCCTGGCTGGATCGCCCGCACCCTTACCTCAGGATCCTTCATCGGGAAACCGGGGAAGTCTGTGCCGTACTGGAAGAGGAAGCGTTGAACGAACTTCAGGATCAGGGTGACCTGGACCTCAACGGCTTGAGCTCAATCGAGCCTGTGGTGCTCAAGGAAGTGGTGCGCAACCTGTTTCTGTTCTGCTATGCCCGAGCATTGCGCCCGACAAATGAGCTGCATCACAAGATAGAAGTATGAGCCATACAAAATCTGTAGGAGCCGGCTTGCTGGCGATGCGGCCACCACGGTCCAGGCTGGAAACCGTGGGGATGCAATCGCCAGCAAGCCGGCTCCTACAGGCAGGGCAGTCTTACAGAACGTCGAGCAGTTCGACGTCGAACACCAGAACGCTGTGCGGCGGAATGCTGCCAACGCCTTGAGCGCCGTAAGCCAGTTCGCTCGGCACGTACAGGCGCCATTTGCTGCCGGCATTCATCAGTTGCAGGGCTTCGGTCCAGCCAGCGATCACGCCGCCAACCGGGAATTCTGCAGGCTGGCCACGCTCGTAGGAGCTGTCGAACACGGTGCCGTCGATCAGGGTGCCGTGGTAGTGAGTACGCACGGTGTCTTCACGGGATGGCTTGGCGCCTTCACCGGCAGTCAGTACTTCGAACTGCAGGCCGGAAGCCAGGGTGGTGATGCCGTCACGCTTGGCGTTTTCAGCCAGGAAGGCCAGGCCTTCGCCAGCGGCTGCTTCAGCCTTGGCTGCTGCTTCGGCTTGCATGATTTCGCGAATCACCTTGAAGCTCGCGGACATTTCTTCCTGGCCGACACGGCTAGGCAGACCGGCAAACGCGTCGGTCAGGCCGGCCAGGATCGCGTCCAGGCTGACGCCCGGTGGCGGGTTGTCGCGCAGTTGGTCGCCCAACTGACGGCCGATACCGTAGCTGACGCGTGTTTCGTCGGTGGACAGATTTACTTCGGACATGACACTGCTCCGCTGTGCGGACGGCCCGGGAACTTGCCGTGCGTGCACAGCGCGTCCCGGAGCGCCCGGAACCAAAAGGGCCAGCAGACTAGCACAGTTGCCATAGCGTTGATCAGGGGCATCAGCCCTGATGCGGTGAACGCTGCTCGATCGGCACTTTCAGACTTTCTTCAATGCCACCCAGCCCACACATCTCGTCATGCACCAGAGTGTGCACCAGATTGAAGTTCAGCTTGGGAAAGGAGCGCAGCACATCACGGGCGTGCTCCACTGATCGCAGGTGCATCATGTGGCCGTGGGTATCGCTCAACGGATACGCCGCGCCATGCATCCGTGCCTCCAGCAAATAGATGCCTCCCTCCAGCGAGATCAGGTTCAGCTCATCGACCTTCCCGGCGACGGCATAAGCATTCAACTCTTGCAGGTTCATGAAACACACCTCACGCATTGGCGAACCAAGACATCTACAGGCATATGCCTCGGCACCTCAAAGCACAAGCCAAAAACGACGCCGCCCGTCTGTTTCTGCAACAGACGGGCGGCGGCACAGCGATCAGCAACAGGTGATCAGTGCTTGGTCACTTTATCCAGGTAACCCATGGCGAACGCTGACACGACGAAGGTCATATGGATGATCACGTACCACTGCAAATGCTCGGGATCGACATTTTTGGCGTCCATGAAGATGCGCAGCAGGTGGATGGACGAAATGGCCACGATGGAGGCGGCCACTTTCATCTTCAGCGACGAAGAGTCCATGGTACCCAGCCAGTTGAGCTTTTCCTTGCTGTCGTCGATGTCCAGTTGCGAGACGAAGTTTTCGTAACCGGAAATCATCACCATCACCAGCAAACCGCCCACCAGCGCCATGTCGATCAACGACAGCAGAACCAGAATCAGGTCCGATTCGGCCATCGAAAATACATTGGGTATGACGTGGAAGACTTCCTGGAAAAATTTAAGCGCCAGCGCCAACAACCCAAGGGACAAGCCAAAGTAGATCGGCGCCAGCAACCAGCGGGATGCGTACATTGCGTTTTCGATAAAGCGTTCCATTGAATCTCACAGGTGGTCTGAAAATGGACGCGAGTATAACAGCCACCTGCCCTTCCTCAGAAGCGGCCATAAACCACCGGGAATCTGCCACCTGCGCGGTGTGTGGCAACGTTTTCTGCTAGTGTCCAGATCATTGATATTGCCGTGATATCGGACAGGAAGACTGGAAATGGATGTGCGATTACCCCTGACGAGTGCCGGAATCTGCCTGGCCGTGCTGCTGAGCGGCTGTTCGCCCAGCGAAGAGAAACGCCAGGTGAGCCTCGAGGAAAAGACTGCGCAGTTCGAAAAATCGCTGGATGCGATCGAGGATCCGAAACTCAAGGATGCCGTGGCCGAGCTCGGCGGTTCGCTGCTGTTGCTTGAACGGGCGCAACTCAAGCTCGACAGCAAACCATTGGAAACCGAGTACGGCGAAGACGTCCTCGCCGTGCTAAAGCACTACCCCACGCCACAAGCGCTGGTCGATACCTACATCAACGGCCTGTTCGTACTGCATAAAGATTCCAGTTCAGATTACCTGACCGACCTGCAGCCGGTATTCCCCTTCAATTTCAGTATTCCGGCGGCCTTCATTTTCCCTCATGGGCTGCAATGGCAGTCGGTGACCCTGAGCAATAAACGGGTGATAGCCTTTCAGCCGGAATGGTCGGAAACCGATCCCGGCATTCAGTTGAGTCCGTCGAGTTCAAACCTGACCAACCCTGATGACCTGACGGTGGCCTATCCCTTCATCGACGGGCTCGACGTCGACATCAAGAATCAGCCTCAGCCGGTCAGCCTGCAAGGCACGGTGGAGGTCATCGCACCTCGCCGGCTCTATAGCTTCGACCTGACGAAAAAGGACGAGAGCCAGACCCGCACCAATGACAACCTGAGCGTCACCTTGATCAAGCTGGGCACCAACTATGCCGAAGTCGAGTTCAGCAACAGTGCGCCACAAGCCCCCGAGATCGGGGAAACCCCGCTGAACCCATTGATCGTCCAGGCTCGGGACGCCACCGGGCAATTTCTCTCACGCTCTGGCTCAATCAACGAAACCGCTACAAAAATCGCCTTCTACCAAAAGCAGCTGGCGAAGATGCAGCAACAAAAGGTCTGGAGCGAGGCGCTGGAAAAACAACTCGATGATGAGCAACGCAACTTCGAGAAACAACAAACCCACCGTTATTCAAAAGTGTATTTCAACGGTCCCATCGAAACCCTCGAAGTCAGCCTGCTGGACTTCTCGAGCGCCACGGTGACCCGCAAGGACTTGAACCTGCCGGTACGCCGTTTCGACCGCAGCACCACGGACAAGGCCATCCAACCGCTGAACCTGCCGGTGGTGGTATATGACGACCAGGCCTCGACATGGCTCAAGGGGGCAACGCTGACTGAGGAACAACTGAAAAAAGGCGTGAGCATCAGCCAATCGGTCGAAGACCCCAGCGCCGCGCGAATCGAATTCAATCACTTGAGAAGCTTCAATGACGAGTTGCTGGGGTCGTCATTCAACCCCGGTGAAAGCCCGGTCAGTTTCTTCACCGAGGACAGCCGTGGCAAACGGGATGAACCCATTGAATTGCCACCGCAGGCCTATCAGGTCGACCCATTACGCGGCAGCATCACCTACGATCTGAACCTGTTCCCGGAAACACCGGCTTATGTGGTGGGCTCCATACCGTTGTTTCTTGCGACCATCGACAAAAAGACCTTCGATGCCCATCAATTGCCCAAGGGGCTGGAGTTCAAAGGCAACACGCTAGTGGTGGATCTCAAGAAATTTCCCGAACAGGACTGGCGCTTTTTCACCAAGGATGAGAGCGGCAATTACCTCAAGGAAATTCTAGCGGTCAATCATCTCGCGAGCGCAGAAGGGCCGGCGCTGTTTGCCGTGCATTACTTCTATGGGCAGCCCACACGCCTGGAGACCTATCAACGAACTGACCTCGCCACCGTGCCCTACGGTTTCGAGGTCAGACTCGACAAGGCCGACTTGAGCAAACTGCCCGAATAGCAGAAGTCAGTGTTCGGGACGAAATTCGAAGCCACCCACGTTACGGCAGCGGCCGCCATTGATTTCCCGCAGCTGGGCTTGCAGATGCAGGCACCAGATTTGCGGATCATCGGCCAGCTCATAGCCGTGCAGTGTCAGGCTTTCAACAATGGTGTCGAGGATGGTTTCAGCCGCAAAGGGGCCATGGAACGGGCCTTGGGCTTTGATGGCTGAAGGTTGCTCGCCAGCCATTCCGGCGGCGAAGAGCAAGGTCCACATCCCCGTATCCCCGGCCAGCGGCTTGATGGCGCATTCGATACGGGTCACGAGACCCAGGCATTGACGAGTGAGGCAGAGGTTGCGCGACATGGCGGCGACCCTCGGTCGATCCGGTATTCAGCCCTCATGGGAAAGGCTGTTTCGATCCAGTGATTACTGTCCTTGTCCTTGAGCAGAGAATAGAAGAAAAGAACGAGTTGCAGACCAATCGACACCAGAAGGCGCCGAATGGTCATAGTGTGAATATTGACGCCAGAGTGATGGCGTTTTTTTGTTGAATACACCGTGTAAAAATGCAGAAGCGAGCCTGCTCGCGATGGCGGTGTGCCAAACAACATAATGCTGAATGTCAGTCCGCTTTCGCGAGCAGGCTCGCTCCTACAGTGGATCGGTGCGAAGTTCAGGCTTGCATCAAGCCGGTTTGGCCTCCACCAACGCCTCGATCGCCATTTCCTTCTCGGCTTCCTTCAGGTCGTCCTCGTTGATCATCTCCGCGATGACCCGCAAGCGCTCCACCACCCGCGCATTGACGCTGCCTTCAGGGAATTCGCCATTCTCGTCCGGCTCACCCGCAGGCTCACCCACCAGCAGGCTCAACGCCTCATCGGCCTGGCGTACCGCATAAACGTGGAATTGCCCGGCGCGCACCGCCGCCAGCACTTTTTCATCCAGCATCAGCGTGGCGACGTTGGCCTGGGGAATGATCGCCCCCTGCTCGCCCGTCAACCCGCGGGCTTCGCACAGACGGAAGAAGCCTTCGATCTTCTCGTTGACCCCTCCCACTGCCTGTACTTCACCGAACTGGTTGATCGAACCGGTAATCGCAAAGCACTGCTTGAGCGGAGTTTTCGACAAGGCCGAAATCAGTGTGCATGCCTCACCGAGTGAAGCGCTGTCGCCATCCACATAACCGTAGGACTGCTCAAGGGCGATACTGGCGGAAATGGCCAACGGGAATTCCTGGGCGTAACGGCTGCCCAGGTATCCGGTGAGGATCATCACGCCTTTGGAGTGAATGGGCTGGCCGAGGTTGACCTCGCGCTCGATGTCGACGATGCCGCTGCCCCCCGGGTACACCGTGGCGGAAATCCGCGCCGGCACGCCGAAGGCCGAATCGCCGACCTCCAGCACCGTCAAGCCGTTGCACTTGCCGACAGCCGCGCCATCGGTATCGATCAGGATGATCCCCGCCAGCATGTCATCGAGAATCCGCGCCGACACGCGCCCGGTGCGGGTAGCCTTGGCTTTGAGCGCACGTTCGATGTGCCCGGCGTCGGTCATTTCATCGCCGGCCAGATGGCGAATGAAATCCGCCTCGCTGACCAATTGGAACAAATCACCGATACGCGCCGACAAGCGCCCTTGATGCTCGGCCAGACGCGCACTGTAGGTCGCCAGGCGCGCCACCGCATCGGCGGTCAGCGGCGCCATGCCTTCCTCGGAAGTGCGGGTTTTGAGCAACTGGGCGAACTGTTCCAGGCTCTCGTCGACCATCGGGATGTCTTCGTCGAAGTCCACCAGCACGCGGAACATTTCCTGGAAGTCCGGATCGAGGTCCTGCAGCGTGTAATACAGCGAACGGGCACCAATGATGACGACTTTGACCTGCAAAGGAATGTGCTGCGGGTTCAGCGTGACAGTGGCGAAACGGCCCATCTCGCCCAGCGGCGATTCCATTTTCAGCTTGCGCGATTGCAGGGCTCGCTTCAGCGCATCCCACACGAAAGGCTCGCTGAGCATTTTTTCCGCTTCGAGAATCAGGAAACCGCCATTGGCGCGATGCAGTGCACCCGGGCGTAATTGCCGATAGGTGGTGTACAGCGCGCCCTGATCGGTGCTGTATTCAATGCGGCCGAACAGGTTTTCGTAGGTCGGGTGCGGTTCAAACACCACGGGCGCGCCGCCACTGGCCGAATGGCCGACCACCAGGCTCGGTGCGTATTGTTCCTCGAGCAATTTGCGGGCGACGGCGTCGGTCTTGCTGTCGTCTACCAATTGCTCGACCACGGTCTTGAGCAGATACACCTGCATCGCTTGCAAATACCCGCACACGGCGGCGTTCTCGGCGTACTTCTCCGACAACGGCGACAGCAGCGGCTGCAGGGCCAGGGTGATGGTTTCTTCGTTGAGGTGGCGCAGTTGATTGCTCGATTCACGCTTCCATTGCGGCAGGCTGGCGAGCTCTTCGTTCAAGCGCTCCTCCAAAGCCGAGATGTCGTCGTGGAATCGATCGCGTTCGGCTTCCGGCAACTGCGCGAACTCCGCTTCGTCCAACGCCTTGCCTTCGCTCATCGGTGTGAAGGCGATGTTGCTGGCATCGCGGTACAGCGCGACTTCCTTTTCCAGGGCCAGGCGCTCGATCACGTCCAGCGCCTTGTCATAGCGCTGGTTGAAGGCGCGGTCGATGGCGCTTTTTTTCTGCTGGTAGGACGGGTGTTCGAACACCGCTGGAAAAGTCGCCAGCAGGTTATCGATCAAGCCGTTGATATCCCCCATGAAGGCACCGGCGGTGCCCGACGGCAGTTCCAGGGCACGCGGCTCGCGCGGCTCATCGAAATTATTGACGTAGACCCAGTCCGCCGGGGTCTGCAGGCGCTTGCCTTCGGCTTTCAGGTAGCGTTTGACGAAGGAGAACCGGCCGGTGCCGGGCTCGCCCATGACGAACACGTTGTAACCGGGGCGTGGCATGGCCACACCGAACTGCAAGGCTTCGACCGCACGTTCCTGGCCAAGCACACCGCGAAAGGGCTCCAGATCATTGGTGGTAGAGAAGCTGAACTGTTCAGCGGAAAACGGACGGGTCAGCGCTTCGGGCGCTAGACGCAAGCTGGCAGCAACAGGATCAGGCATCGGGCTTCCTTACATCAGGCGGGGCAGATAGCGGCATTCTGGCGCTGCCTGTGCCTGACTGGCAAGGAGCGCCTGCGGCCAAAGCATAGACAAGTCGCTGCGCCCCGATGAGCTTGCGTCAAATCACTGTTTTCAACGAATGTTTTGCAAAAAATCACGGAACTGCGCGATCGTGCCTAAACTCCAAACTGCGCGGCTGGACTTATAACCGGCCCAACTGACGTCGGAACGCCGTCAGACCCCTTGTCCATTGGTATGCACATAAAGAGAACAAAGCTATGAAACGGATTCTTCTCGGTACTCTCTTCACCGCTGTATCCATCAACGCCATGGCTCAGGCGCCAGGCGGCCCGGATTGCGGTTGGGGCAACATGCTGTTCGAAGGTCAGCGTGGCACCCCGGCTCACTTCCTGGCATCCACCACCAACGGCACTTCCGGCAACGCAACCTTCGGTATGACTTCCGGTACCAACGGTTGCTCCACCAACGCGTCGCTGACCTATGGCGGCAAATCCTGGTTTGCCATGAATGGCATGATGAACGAGCTGTCCGAAGACATGGCCAAGGGTCAGGGCGAAGCGCTGACTACTTACGCCGTGGTACTGGGCGTGGCGCCGGAAGACCGTGCGCACTTCGCCGCCGTCACTCACCAGCACTTCCAGCAGATCTTCAGCAAGGCTGACGTGAC
>NZ_RCNW01000166.1:7544-11855 GCF_004307605.1 Pseudomonas sp. Sample_24 | reverse complement strand
CGACCAACGCGCTGATGTCCAAGGCCTACGACGCCTACTCGTTCGCCTTCATGCCACTGATGGGCAAGCTGATCACCAATGACTCGGAAAGCTATCGCTACCTGGCCGAATCGATCCGCATGCACCCGAACCAGGAAACCCTGAAGTCGATGATGGTCGAGGCCGGTTTCGACCGTGTGACCTATCACAACATGACCGCAGGCATCGTTGCCCTGCATCGCGGCATCAAGCCCTGATGCTGCTCGCAGGCCTGCTCGCCAGCGTTGAACTCGGTCTGAACCGGGTGCTTCGTCTCGACAGCACGGCGCTGCCGCGGCTCGCGCATTTGAGCGGCAAAGTGATTGCCGTCGATTGCCGCAGCCCGGCACTGCAATTGTTCATCCTGCCCAGCGACGAAGGCCTGATGCTGGCCTCCCAGTGGGAAACCGGCGCCGACTGCACCTTGCGCGCACCGGCTTCCAGCCTGTTGAAACTGGCGATGAGCAAGGACAAGACCTCCGTTCTGCATGGCCCTGAAGTCGAACTCGACGGTGACAGCGGTGCGCTGCTGGAACTGGCGGCGATCCTTCAGGACCTGGAGCTGGACTGGGAGTATGAACTCTCACGCTGGCTAGGCCCGGTCGCCACGCAGCTGGTCGGTGGTCATTTGCGCAGTCGCGCGCGCTGGTATCAGCAAGGATTTACCAGCCTGGGCCAGAACCTGGGCGAATACCTGGCCGAAGAGTCGCGCACCCTCGTTGGCCAGCGCGAAGCCGAAGCGCGATTCAGTGAACTGGACCAGATCAAGCTCGATCTGGAACGTCTCGAGGCGCGTTTCGAGCGCCTTTCCCGATCCCTCGACCCAAGCGATAACGCATGAAGCTGCTTGCCGTCCGCCGTTTGTTGCGCATCCAGCGCGTCGTGATTCGCTACCGCCTCGATGACCTGCTGTTCGCCCTGCCGCTGCCCTGGTTCCTGCGGGTATTGCGTTATGCCTTGCCGTGGCGCTGGTTCCCGCGCAGGACCCTGGACCTGAGCCGCGGCGCGCGACTGCGTCTGGCACTGCAGGACCTGGGGCCGATCTTCATCAAGTTCGGTCAGATCCTGTCTACCCGCCGCGACTTGCTGCCAGAAGACATCGCTGATGAACTGATGAAGTTGCAGGACCGCGTGCCGCCATTCGACTCGCAGGTCTCGGTCAAGCTGATCGAAGAACAGCTCGGCAAGAAAATCAGCGAGGTGTTCAGCCGTTTCGACGTCGAACCACTGGCCTCGGCCTCGGTGGCGCAGGTGCATGCCGCGCAGCTGAAAACCGGCGAAGAAGTGGTGGTCAAGGTGATCCGCCCGGGCCTCAAGCCGGTGATCGCTCAGGACCTGGCGTGGCTGTTCATCCTCGCCCGCGCCGCCGAAAAACTCTCGGCCGATGCACGCCTGTTGCACCCGGTGGACGTGGTCAGCGACTACGAAAAAACCATCTATGACGAACTCGACCTGCTGCGCGAGGCGGCCAACGCCAGCCAGCTGAAGCGCAATTTCGAAGGTTCGCCGCTGCTGTATGTGCCGCAAGTCTACTGGGACTGGTGCCGTCCGAAAGTGCTGGTGATGGAGCGTATCTACGGCATTCAGGTGACCGATCTGGCGACCCTGGCCGACCAGCGCACCGACATGAAAATGCTCGCCGAACGCGGTGTGGAGATCTTTTTCACCCAAGTGTTCCGCGACAGTTTCTTCCACGCCGATATGCACCCCGGCAATATTTTCGTCAGCACGGTGAGCCCGTGGAGCCCGCAATACATAGCGATCGACTGCGGCATCGTCGGCAGCCTGACCCCGGAAGACCAGGATTATCTGGCACGCAACCTGTTCGCCTTCTTCAAGCGTGATTACCGGCGCGTGGCGCAGTTGCACATCGATTCGGGCTGGGTGCCGGCGGAAACCAAGCTCAACGAATTCGAAGCGGCGATCCGCACCGTTTGCGAGCCGATTTTCGAAAAACCGTTAAAAGATATTTCATTTGGCCAGGTGCTGATGCGCCTGTTCCAGACCGCGCGCCGCTTCAACATGGAAGTGCAGCCGCAACTCGTTCTGCTGCAGAAAACCCTGCTCAATATCGAAGGCCTGGGACGTCAGTTGTACCCGGATCTCGATTTGTGGAACACCGCGCAGCCATTTCTCGAACGCTGGATGCGCGAAAGGGTCAGCCCCAAAGCCTTGATTGGCAATGTGCAGAGCCAGTTCGAACAGCTCCCGCACCTGGCCAACATGGCCCGCGATCTGCTCGAACGCATGTCCCAACCCCACGCCTACGACCCGCCGCCACCGTGGCACCGTCGTCGCGATGACTGGTTCTTGCGTCTGCTCGGCACGGCGCATCTGGCGGGTGGCGCGATCCTCGCCGCTGGTGGCCCGCTGAATGAACTGGCCTATTGGCCCGCCGGGATCATGATGGCGGTCGGCTTGTATCTGGTCGTTCGCCGATAGCCAGTTGCGTGAACGACTGGCACACTGTTTCAACGCTTGGGTTCGACTAATGAAGTGTTGAACCCGCTGTCGGAGTCGAAGATGAAAAACTGGCTGGACGAGATCAAGTGGGACGCTGACGGCCTGGTGCCCGCGATTGCCCAGGATCACAAGACCGGGCGCGTCCTGATGATGGCCTGGATGAACCGCGAAGCGCTGGAACTGACCGCTGCCGAAAACCGCGCGATTTACTGGTCACGTTCCCGTGGCAAGCTGTGGCGCAAGGGCGAAGAGTCCGGCCATGTGCAAACCCTGCATGAGATGCGCCTGGACTGCGACGCCGACGTGATCATCCTGATGGTCGAGCAAATCGGTGACATCGCTTGCCATACCGGCCGCCAGAGCTGCTTCTACCGCGTCTACAAAAACGGCGACTGGACAACGGTCGACCCGGTTCTGAAAGATCCGCACGCCATCTATTCCGCTTTTGCAGGACACAAACATGAGTGACACTCTGACCCGCCTGGCTCAAGTGCTGGAGGAGCGCAAAGGCGCCGCCGCCGACAGTTCCTATGTCGCCAGCCTGTACCACAAGGGCTTGAACAAGATTCTGGAGAAAGTCGGCGAAGAGTCGGTCGAAACCATCATTGCCGCCAAGGACGCCGCCGTCAGTGGTGACTGCAGCGATGTGATCTACGAAACCGCCGATCTGTGGTTCCACAGCATGGTCATGCTCGCCCAACTGGGGCAGCATCCACAGGCTGTACTCGATGAACTGGACCGTCGTTTCGGTCTGTCCGGACACGCCGAGAAAGCCTCGCGTCCGTCCGCCTGAATAACTATTAGAGAGGAGCAGCAACATGGGCATTTTTGACTGGAAACACTGGGTCGTCATCCTGGTTGTTGTCGTACTGGTGTTTGGCACCAAGAAACTGAAAAACCTCGGCACCGACGTCGGCGAGTCGATCAAGGGCTTTCGCAAGGCCATGAACGATGACGAAAAACCGGCCGACCCGACGGCCACTCCAGCCCAACCGGTTCCGCCGGTTCAGCCTCAGGCCTCTGTCAATCAGCCGCACACCATTGACGTGCAGGCGCAGAAAGTCGAAGAGCCGATTCGCAAAGACGTGTGAGCACTGACTAATGTTTGGTATCAGCTTCTCTGAACTGCTGCTCGTCGGCCTCGTTGCCCTGCTGGTGCTGGGTCCCGAGCGCTTGCCGGGCGCAGCGCGCACCGCCGGCCTGTGGGTCGGGCGACTGAAGCGCAGCTTCAACGCGATCAAACAGGAAGTTGAACGTGAAATCGGTGCCGACGAGATTCGTCGGCAACTGCACAACGAGCACATCCTGTCGCTTGAACAGGAGGCGCGGAAAATTTTCACGCCGACCCAGCAGGAGCCTGCGCCGGTCGAGCACGTGGGAGGGCAGACGATTCAAGCACCTGCCCCTGCGACAGCACCGGCAGTTACAGCTGTCGAGTCCGCTCCCCCTGTAGCAGCCACTCCGGTTGAACCCGTTACACCTGCGGCTGCGCCCGTTGCGCCGGCCCCTCATGACCCAACACTGCCGCCGCGAGCCCCATGAGCGATCTCCCAGAAAACGACCAGCACATGCCGCTGGTTTCGCACCTCACCGAGTTGCGTACCCGTCTGCTGCGCTGTGTAGCGGCGATCTTCATCATTTTTGCCGGGCTGTTCGCCTTCACCCAGCAGATCTACACCTTCGTTTCGACGCCGCTGCGTGCTTATCTACCGGCCGGCGCGACGATGATCGCCACCGATGTGTCGTCGCCATTCCTGACGCCGTTGAAGCTGACGATGATGGTCTCGCTGTTCCTGGCGATCCCGGTGATCCTGCATCAGATCTGGGGCT
>NZ_RCNW01000166.1:0-7444 GCF_004307605.1 Pseudomonas sp. Sample_24 | reverse complement strand
ATGATGGTCTCGCTGTTCCTGGCGATCCCGGTGATCCTGCATCAGATCTGGGGCTTCATCGCACCCGGCCTGTACAAGCATGAAAAACGCATCGCCGTGCCCTTGCTGGTCTCCAGCATCTTTCTGTTCTATGCCGGCATGGCGTTCGCCTACTTCCTGGTGTTCCCGCTGATCTTCAAGTTCTTCGCCGCCGCCACGCCGGCCGGTGTGGAAATGATGACCGACATCACCAGCTACCTCGATTTCGTCATGACGCTGTTCTTCGCCTTCGGCGTGGCGTTCGAAATTCCGGTGGCTGTGGTGTTGCTGGTGTGGATTGGCGTGGTCGACGTCAAATACCTGAAGAAAATCCGTCCGTACGTGATCATCGGCTGCTTCGTGGTCGGCATGATCCTGACCCCGCCGGATATCTTCTCGCAGACCCTGCTGGCCGTACCGATGTGGATGCTGTTCGAAGTCGGCATCCTGTTCAGCAGCCTGATCAGCAAGCGTGGCGAGCATCCGGACGATCAACCGGCTGACGATCACAACGACCAGCCGCCAGCGACCCAAGCGTGAACCTGCTGTTACTGGAAGAGGCCGATTTCATTGCGGCCGACCGGGTGATCCTGCGTGATCGCCGGTTGACCCACATGCAGGAAGTCCATCGCTGCGAAGTCGGCGACAGCCTGCGTGTCGGGCGCATCGGCGGGCTCATGGGCTCGGCCGAAGTGCTGCGCCTGGATACCGCCGAAGCCGAATTGCGCGTTACCCTCGATCAACCACCGCCGACCAAGCTGCCGTTGACCCTGGTGCTGGCCCTGCCACGCCCCAAAATGCTGCGCAGGGTGTTTCAGACTGTTGCAGCCATGGGTGTGCCACGCATCGTGCTGGTGAACAGCTACCGCGTCGAGAAGAGCTTCTGGCAGACGCCATTCCTGGAGCCTGAAGCCATTCGCGAGCAACTGATCCTCGGCCTGGAACAAGCGCGGGACACTGTGCTGCCGGAAGTTGTGATCGAGAAACGCTTCAAACCCTTCGTTGAAGACCGCCTGCCTGCGATGACCGAAGGCACCCTCGGCCTGGTTGGCCATCCGGGCAACTACCCGCCCTGCCCGCGTGCCTTGAGCGAACCGGTAACCCTGGCCATCGGCCCTGAAGGTGGCTGGATTCCCTACGAAATCGACCTGCTGGGCAAATCCGGCCTGCAACCGGTGCAACTGGGCGAGCGCATCCTGCGCGTCGAAACCGCCGTGACCGCCCTGCTGGCACGACTCTTCTAACCGATTCTGAGAAATCCGTAGGCGCGAGCCTGCTAGCGATGGCGGTGTACCAGCCAACATTGAAGTGGCTGACACTCCGCCGTCCGCTTATCGGGCAGCGCTACAGAACCCCACCCCACTGCCGATATACCTCCCATAAAACCAATGTGTGGTCCGAGGGAGTTACAGCATGTACCAATGGTTGGCCGATAAGCTGGGAAATGTAGGTGTAAACCGCAAGTTGGGCGTCGGCTTCGGTCTGGTGCTGCTGCTGACATTGCTGATCACGTTTACCGGCTGGACCGGTCTCGGTGAAGTGACGAGTCGCGGCGACAAGCTCGGTTTCATTTCCGAGATCAACGGCCTGACCAAGGACCTGCGCATCGCCCGCCTCGACTACGAAATGCGCCGTGGCGAACAAGGTCCTGGTGCGGTCAATGACCTGCTGGGCAAGCTCGAAACCGGCCTGCAAGCGGCTCGCCAGATGATCGAACAACCCGCCGACATCGCCATGATCGACCAGCAACTGGCCGCTGTCAGCCTGTACAAACAAGGCTTCACCGCCCTGACCCAGGCCGGCGCCAACCGTGAAGATGCCCGCAGCAAACTCGGCGCTACCGCCGACAACGCCGTTGCCAAAGTCGCTGAGGTTGAAAAATCCATGCTGCAAGGTGACAGCGTGGCAGCATTCAACAGCGTGATCGAGCTGAGCAAACTGATCCAGCAGGCGCGCTTCCAGGTTCGCGGCTACACCTACAGCGGCAAGAGCGAAGCCGAGCAGCCGGCCCTCGATGCGATCGACAATGCCCTGAAATACCTCGAAAGCCTGCCCGCCAAACTGCCTGAAGAACACCTCGCCAACCTGCAACTAGCCACCGACTCGCTCAAGGCTTATCGCGCCGCGGTGAGTCAATACCGTGACTCCCAGGTCGCCAGCGTCGACGCCCTGAAACGCATGGCGGCCCAAGGCGAAATCCTGCTCCAGGTGAGCAACAAACTGACGGTTTCGCAAACTCTGGTACGCGATACCGATGTAGCGCATGCCAAAAACATGCTGTTGGTGGCCACCGCCCTGGCACTGGTCTTCGGTCTGTTCGCTGCCTGGGCCATCACCCGGCAGATCGTGATTCCGCTCAACCAGACCCTCAAAGTGGCCGAACGCATTGCTTCCGGCGATCTGACCCACAACCTCGAATCCAAACGCCAGGATGAACTGGGGCAGCTGCAACGTGCGATCCAGAGCATGACCCAGGGCCTGCGCGAGCTGATCGGCGGCATCAGTGATGGCGTCACGCAGATTGCCAGCGCCGCCGAAGAGTTGTCGGCAGTTACCGAACAGACCAGCGCCGGGGTCAACAGTCAGAAGGTCGAGACCGACCAGGTGGCCACGGCCATGAACGAAATGACCGCCACGGTGCAGGAAGTTGCACGCAACGCCGAGGAAGCCTCCGAGGCCGCTGTCGCCGCCGACCAGCAGGCCCGCGAAGGTGACAAAGTGGTGGGCGAAGCCATTGCCCAGATCGAGCGCCTGGCCAAGGAAGTGGGAAACTCCACCGAAGCCATGGGCGAGCTCAAGCGCGAGAGCGACAAGATCGGCAGTGTGCTCGACGTGATCAAGTCCGTGGCACAACAAACCAACCTGCTGGCGCTCAACGCTGCCATCGAAGCCGCCCGTGCCGGTGAAGCCGGACGCGGCTTTGCCGTGGTCGCCGACGAAGTGCGCAGCCTGGCCCAGCGCACCCAGAAATCCACCGAAGAAATCGAAGAGCTGATCGTCGGCCTGCAAAACGGCACCCAGCAAGTGGCGACCATCATGGACAACAGCCGCAGCCTGACCGACAGCAGCGTCGAACTGACGCGCCGCGCCGGTGGCTCACTGGAAAGCATCACCCGCACGGTTTCGGCAATCCAGGCGATGAACCAACAGATTGCCGCCGCCGCTGAACAACAGAGCGCCGTGGCTGAGGAGATCAACCGTAGCGTGCTGAACGTGCGGGATGTCTCGGACCAGACCTCGGCCGCCAGTGAAGAGACCGCGGCCTCCAGTGTTGAGCTGGCGCGGTTGGGAACGCATCTGCAAATGCTGGTGGGACGGTTCAAGGTTTGAGGTGATCCGATCTACTTGATCGTTACTTGATCGTTCCCACGCTCTGCGTGGGAATGCATCCTCTGTCGCTCTGCGTCACGCCCGAGAAAGGACGCGGAGCGTCCTGGGCGGCGTTCCCACGCGGAGCGTGGGAACGATCAGGCCATAAAAAAACCCGCTTTCGCGGGTTTTTTCATTACGCCATCTGAGGCTGTACGCTCAACGGTTTGAGCGGCAACAACGGGGCATGAGGGTCGGCCTTGACCGACTTGCGCCACGCGCCCAGCCACTCCGGATGGCCTTCGTTCCAGACCTGCTCATGCAAGCGGGCCAGGGCCACCGGATCGCTCAACAGCTGCACACGCTCGTTGTTGGTCAGGCCTTGCGGCCCAACTTTCATCGCGTGCCGCACGCGCTCGATCCGTAGCCATTCAATCGGCTCGGCCTCACGGTGACGCGAGGTCGCCAGCGAGCACGCCAAGGCGTTCTGCTGCGGATCGACCACCGAACGGACGAAGCCGTCGTTCAGCGCATGCCAACGGTTTTCGTGGGTGTACTGGTCAGTAGCCAGCAATGCCTGCGGCGGATTGTATTCCTCAGGGATCAGGAACAGGCTCTCGTCGCGGGATTTCAGGCCCAGGCCGACACGGCTGGAAATCACCGAGACCGGGATCGACAGCATCAGCGAACCGACGATCGGCACCAGCCACCACAGGAAGCTCGGGTTCAGCCAGATCACCAGCAAGGCCCAGAAGAAGCCCAGCAAGGTTTGCGGGCCGTGGCGCTTGACTGCTTCGCTCCAGGGCGTGGAGTCGTCGTCACGTTGTGGCGAATTCCAGGTGGCAGCCCAGCCGAGGAACGCGGCAAGCACGAATCGGGTGTGGAAAATCATCCGCACCGGTGCCAACAGCACGGAGAACAGCATCTCCAGCAGCATCGACAATGTCACCTTGAACTTGCCGCCGAACTCTTTCGCGCCCTTGGCCCAAATCAGGATGATGCTCAACAGCTTCGGCAGGAACAGCAGCACGATGGTGGTCGAGAACAGCGCAATCGCCTTGTCCGGGTGCCATTGTGGCCACAGCGGATAAAGCTGGCGCGGTTCAAGGAAGTACTGCGGCTCCATCAACGTGTTGACTGCCAGCAGCGCCGTCGACAACACCAGGAAGAAGAACCACAGCGGCGCCGACAGGTAAGACATCACGCCGGTCAGGAACACCGCACGGTGCACCGGGTGCATGCCCTTGACCAGGAACAGCCGGAAGTTCATCAGGTTGCCGTGGCACCAGCGACGGTCACGCTTGAGTTCATCCAGCAAGTTCGGCGGCAGCTCTTCATAGCTGCCCGGCAAGTCGTAGGCAATCCACACGCCCCAACCGGCACGACGCATCAACGCGGCTTCAACGAAGTCGTGGGACAGGATCGCACCCGCGAACGCGCCTTTACCGGGCAGCGGCGCCAGGGCGCAGTGCTCGATGAACGGCTTCATGCGAATGATCGCGTTGTGGCCCCAATAGTGCGATTCACCCAGTTGCCAGAAGTGCAGACCGGCGGTGAACAGCGGACCGTACACCCGGGTCGCGAACTGCTGCATGCGTGCATACAGCGTGTCCATGCCCGACGCACGCGGCGCGGTCTGGATGATCCCGGCGTCCGGCGTGGCTTCCATCAGACGCACCAGACTGGTCAGGCACTCACCGCTCATCACCGAGTCGGCGTCGAGTACGACCATGTACTTGTAGTCACCGCCCCAGCGACGGCAGAAGTCGTCGAGGTTACCGCTCTTGCGTTTTACCCGACGGCGGCGGCGGCGATAGAAGATCTTGCCGAAGCCCTTGGCTTCCCGGCAGACGTCCAGCCAGGCCTGCTGCTCGGCCACGCAGATGTCGGCGTCGTTACTGTCGCTGAGCACGAAGAAGTCGAAGCGATCCAGATCACCCGTGGCCGCGACCGATTCGAACGTTGCGCGCAGACCGGCGAATACCCGCGGCACGTCTTCGTTGCAGATCGGCATCACCAGAGCGGTGCGTGCGTCCTTTGGAATCGCCTCGTTGCCGGCGCTTTTACCGGAAATGCGGTACTTGTCGTGGCCGGTGAGCAACTCGAGGAAGCCCATCAGCGCGGTCCAGAAACCGGCCGAAACCCAACAGAACAGGATCCCGAACAGAATCAGGATGCTGGTCTGCAATGCATACGGCAGCACTTGGGTAGCGGTTTGCAGCAGCGGTTGATGCAGGACTTCTTCGAGGTCGACGAACGACCAGCCCTGATACGGCATGATGCCTTTCATGTACCAGCCGGCCACGATGGTCTGGCCGAGCATCAACACCAAAAGAATGTAGCGACGGATCGAACCCACGGTACGCCAGCGTGCTGCGGGCAGGACGCGTTCGTCCTTCGGCGGCTTCGGCGGGTTGGTACGACCGGTCATCCGGCGCCAGCCACGTACCAGGATGTTGGTACGCCAAGGCTCGGGCACGACCTTGGTCCGGCGAATCGGCGGAGTGGCCTTGAGGCAAACCCGACCGCTGGCGTCGAGCGCCAGCATTTCGGCGTCCTGCAACTCTTCGGCGGTGCTCAGGGTCAGGCGCTTGCCCACCGAAGCCTGGGCGGCCTCGGTGGGGGCGTCGAACGTGGAGGACGACAGGCGTTCGTGCAACTCGCTGAAGGACTTGCAGCCCGCGAGCTCCGCGCGCTGCTGGTCGGTCATCGGCAGATGCGCCAGATACTCCGAAAGAGTTTCTGGCTGTACTAGAGAATTACTCATCGGCAGGCAACTGATAGCTCCAGGTCTCGGTCAGGACTTCTTCAGTCGGTGCCGATTCCGGTGTGGCTGGGGCCGCGTCAGCAGCGACAGGCTGCTTGGCGTCTGTATTGGCCTTGTCCTTGGCATCTGCAACCGGCTTGGCTTCGGCATGCTTGGCCTCGGCTTGCTTGGCTTCCTTGTCCATCTTCTCTTGTTGCTTGGCGGCGACTTTGTCGGCCTTGGCAACGGACGAGTTCGACGCTGGAACCGCCGACTTGGCCAGGTCAGCCGTCACAATTGGCTGCACCAGCGCAGCGCGCATTTCGGTGGACTTGCTCGGGTCCTTGATCTTCATGCGCAAGGTCAGGCGCCAGCCCTTGGTTTCAGGGTTGTAACGGACGCTGTTTTCCACGACCTCGGCGTTGTCACCCACGCTGACCTGGCTGCGAACGTCGGCATCGGCCGGCAATGCCGCCAGCGATGGACCTTCGAAATCCACCAGGTACGCCACGCTACCGTCCGGCTGACGAATCAGGTTGGACTGCTTCACGTCACCGGTGGAGCGCAAGGTTTGCTTGACCCAGGCGCTGTCCGGCGCGTGAATCGAAGCCTCATCCATGGTCCAGTGCATACGATAAGCGACATCAAGCGGCTGGCCGGGTTCCGGCATCTTTTCCGGGCTCCAGAACGCCACGATATTGTCGTTGGTTTCGTCAGCGGTCGGAATCTCTACCAGATCGACGGAGCCTTTGCCCCAGTCGCCTTTCGGTTCGATCCAGGCACTTGGGCGCTTGTCGTAGCGGTCGTCGAGGTCTTCGTAGTGGCTGAAGTCGCGGCCACGTTGCAGCAGACCGAAGCCGCGCGGGTTCTCTACGGAGAAGTTGCTCACGGCCAGGTGTTTAGGGTTGTTCAGAGGGCGCCAGATCCACTCGCCGTTACCGGCATGGATCGACAGACCGCTGGAGTCGTGCAGTTCACGACGATAATTCAGGACTTTCGATGGCTGATTGGCGCCGAACAGGTACATGCTGGTCAGCGGCGCAACGCCGAGCTTGGTGACTTTGTCACGCAGGAACATCTGCGCCTTGACGTCGACAATGGTGTCGCTGCCCGGACGCAGGGTCAGGCGATAGGCACCAGTAGCGCGAGGCGAATCGAGCAACGCGAAGATCACCAGATGCTTGTCGCCCGGCTTGGGCTGTTGAATCCAGAACTCGCGAAAGCGCGGGAACTCTTCGCCCGATGGCAACGCGGTATCGATCGCCATGCCGCGCGCGGACAAGCCATAGACGTGACCCTTGCCGACAACGCGGAAATAACTCGCGCCGAGCATGGTCATGATTTCGTCTTGCTTGTCGGCCTTGTTGATCG
>NZ_RCNW01000526.1:0-1681 GCF_004307605.1 Pseudomonas sp. Sample_24 | reverse complement strand
TTCAGGGTCAGCTCCCCGAGCCCGAGGGCATGCGCCATACCGGAGGACAGCGCCGAGGCGGCCGCTATTGCTAACACCAGTTTGCGAACTTGAACCATAGCTCATCCTTAGTTTGAACATTCCTCGGCCAGCGAGAAGGTGTTGATAGTCGCTGCCGTAAGGCATTGCGCGCGGCGACGAAGGGTCGTCGCGCGCGATTGTTTCGTGCATGCCCCGGAAAGCCCCGCAGGGTGGCTGACCTTCAGCATCCCGGCAAGCATGACGCCGACCCGGAATCATTCGAAAATTGTTGCCAAGTATCTTTTACAGCAGGTCTTTTATCAACAATTCGGCCAGCTGCACAGCATTGAGCGCGGCCCCTTTGCGTACGTTATCTGACGTCAGCCACAAATTAAGTTCCGACAGGTCGTCGATACCGTGGCGAACCCGACCAACGTAGACCACATCCTGCCCTACCGCATCGCCGACCGGTGTCGGGTAATCACCCGCCTCGACCAGTTCGATACCGGGTGCATCCTCCAGCGCGGCATTGACTTTCACCAGATCGATAGCGCTTGCAGACTGCAGGGTCACGCTAAAGCTATCGCCAAAAAACACCGGGGCTTGAATGCAAGTGACAGAAATTTTCAGCGAAGGCAGCGCCAGCACCTGACGCAGTTCACGCACCAGGCGTTTTTCCAGCAGTGTATGGCCCTGCTCGTCCGGCTTGCCGACTTGCGCCAGCAAATTGAAAGCCATCTGCCGATCGAAGAATTTGGGTTCCAGTGGACGCACGTTGAGCAGTTCGGCGGTCTGTCGCGCCAGTTCGCTCACCGCTTCACGGCCTTGGGCAGACACTGCCAGGTTGGCGGTCAGGTTGATGCGCTGCAAGTCGAGCAAATCCAGCAGCGGCGCCAGCATCACCGCCAATGTGGTAGCCGACGGACTCGGGCTGCTGACCTGAAACGGTTTTTTCAGGCCAGCCAGCACTTGGGCATTGGCTTCCGGCACCACTTGCGGCGCCTGATCGGCGGGCAAGGCGCCGGACAGGTCGATGATCGAGCAACCGGCCGCCGCGGCACGGGAGGCGAAACTCAAGCTGGCCGCCGGACCTGCGGCGAAGAACACCAGCTGCACCTTGCCGAAGTCGAACTCATCGACCTCTCGCACCCGCACATTCTTGCCCCGGAACGGCACCGAACTGCCAGCGGACTCACTGCTGGCCAACAGGTGCAGGTCGCCGACCGGGAAATCGCGCTCTTCGAGTATCTGCACCAGCGTTTCGCCAACAGTACCGGTGGCGCCGATCACGGCAATATCAATGGACTGGCTCATGGTTCTACCTCTGGCGAAACGGCGGGAGCGGCACTTTACCGGGTGGTGGGTGTACAGGCAATTTCTGCCCACCACGATCGTTCCCACGCTCTGCGTGGGAATGCATCCCGTGACGCTCCGCGTCACAGCCTCGACAGCGGACGCAGAGCGTCCATGGCGGCACTCCCACGCAGAGCGTGGGAACGATCGGACGCGGGGCGTGGGAATGATCGGTGGGGATAAAAAAACCCGCACCTCCTTCAAGGCGCGGGTTCTTTCATTGCAGCTATCGATCAACGCTCAAGCAGAATCCGCAACATGCGACGCAGCGGCTCGGCCGCGCCCCACAGCAGTTGGTCGCCAACGGTGAACGCGCCGACGAACTGCG
>NZ_RCNW01000229.1:2122-12045 GCF_004307605.1 Pseudomonas sp. Sample_24 | reverse complement strand
AATTCGACAAGACGTCACAAGGATAATCAAGCAGTGCTTAGAGCCTAGTCGACATCGAGGGATGAGGGAGGGTTCAGAAAGGTTGCGAGTCAGAAAGATCGCTTTCGCGGGCAAACCTCGCGCCTATAGATTTCGGTAATCCGTAGGAGCGAGGCTTGCCCGCGAAGGGGTCAACGCGGTTCTATGTGGGCAATCATCAACTGAACCGTCTCGTTTCCACGAAACTCGTTGACGTCGAGTTTGTAAGCCAATTCGACCCACTTGATGGTCGGATTCGGCCAGACGTCGCGGTCGATGCCAAAGGCAATGCCGTCGAGCTTGACCGAACCACACTCGCTCCTCAGTACCACTTTGAGGTGCCGTTCGCCAACCACGCGCTGCTCCACCAGTTGAAACACCCCGTGAAACAGCGGCTCAGGAAAGTGCTGTCCCCAAGGCCCGGCATGGCGCAGTGCCCGGGCAAGCTCCAGGTGAAACTCCTCGACCGCCAGGGTGCCGTCCGACAGCAGGCGCCCGGTCAGGTCTTCTTCACGCAATTGCCGGCGGACCTCAGCGTCAAACGCCTCGGCGAACAACGGAAAGTTGTCTTGCGCCAGCGTCAGGCCCGCCGCCATCGCATGACCGCCGTACTTGGTAATCAGGTTCGGATGCTGCGCCGCGACCACACTCAGTGCATCGCGTATGTGAAAGCCCTGCACCGAACGTCCCGAGCCCTTGAGCAGACCATCGCCAGCATCGGCAAAAGCGATGGTCGGACGGAAGTAGCGTTCTTTCATGCGCGACGCGAGGATACCGATGACGCCCTGGTGCCACTCAGGATCGAACAGGCACAAACCGAACGGCATCGATTCCAGCGGCAGGTCCTTGAGCTGGGCCAGCGCTTCACGCTGCATGCCCTGTTCGATGGATTTGCGGTCCTGGTTCATGCCGTCCAGTTGGGCAGCCATTTCACGGGCCAGGACGGCATCTTCGGTCAGCAGGCATTCGATGCCCAGACTCATGTCATCCAGACGACCCGCCGCGTTCAGGCGCGGGCCGACAATAAAGCCCAGGTCGGTCGAGGTGATGCGCGCATGATCACGCTTGGCCACTTCCAGGATCGCCTTGACGCCCGGCCGGGCACGGCCTGCTCGAATCCGTTCCAGGCCCTGATGCACCAGAATCCGGTTGTTGGCATCCAGCGGTACGACGTCGGCAACACTGCCCAGTGCCACCAGATCCAGCAATTCGCCAATGTTCGGTTGCGGCTTGTCCGTGTACCAGCCGAGCTCGCGCAACCGCGCGCGCAAAGCCATCAGCACATAGAAAATCACCCCGACACCGGCCAGCGCCTTGCTCGGGAATTCGCATCCCGGCTGGTTCGGATTGACGATGGCATCGGCCAACGGCAATTCGTCGCCGGGCAAGTGGTGATCGGTGACCAGTACGTTGAGCCCGGCCTTCTTCGCCGCCGCCACGCCATCGACACTGGAGATGCCGTTGTCCACCGTGATCAACAAATGCGGCTGGCGCTCCAGTGCCACCGCGACGATTTCCGGCGTCAGACCGTAGCCGTAGTCGAATCGATTGGGCACCAGATAATCGACATGCGCCGCACCCAGCAAACGCAGGCCCAAAGTGCCCACGGTACTGGCCGTCGCGCCATCGGCGTCAAAGTCGCCGACGATCAGGATCCGCTGACGTTGCTCGAGGGCGACTACCAACAGATCCACCGCCGCCTCGATGCCCTTGAGCTTCTGGAACGGGATCAACCGCGCCAGGCTCTTGTCCAGTTCGGCTTCGGATTGCACACCCCGCGCCGCATACAGGCGGGTCAGCAAAGGTGGAATATCACCGAGGAAGGGCAAGGTGTCGGGCAACAGGCGAGGTTCGATGCGCATGGGGTGACAGGTGCTTCTCTAGAATGTGGGATATCTGGGAAATGGCGCAGCCTCAGCCGCGTTCGCCCAGCAGCCAGGTCAGCTGGACTTCGTGTTGACCGCGATCGTCGGTCACGAAAATCGTCCCTTCACTGATCATTACGTCCCACTTGATGACGCGGGGCATGTCTTTGGCCAAGGTTTCCAGCACTTCTTGAGGCACGGCCGCGATGTTGACGTTTTTCAGGTTTTTCACCGCTGGCACCACTTTGCCTTCCCAGACGCGCAGGCTACCGTAAGCCAGCAGACTGGTGCGCTCGGTGCGACGCGAACACCAGGTCAGGCGCTCGGCATCCGGCTGGCCGACTTCGATCCAGTGCAGGACGCGGTCATCCAGACTTTTTTCCCACAAGGCCGGTTCATCCACTTCTGACAGACCACGGCCAAAAGACAGTTGCTCGTTGTACCAGAGTGCGTAGGCCAGCAGGCGCACAGTCATGCGCTCTTCGGTTTCCGAAGGATGACGGGCGATGGTCTGCTTGACGCTCTCGTAGACGCTACGGTCGAGGTCGGTGAGGTTCAGTTCAAACTTGTAGGTCGTGGACGGCTGGGCCATGAACGGGCTTCTTGATACGGGGAAAGGCGGCAAGTCTAACCGATGCGACCACCATTGAACGAATAGAAGCCGATCTACCTGGGGCGCCTGACGGTCGGCTATGTTAAAACTCTGTACTCGCTCAACCCCTTTTCCTACAGGATCACGTATGTCGTTGACCGCCAAACCGCTCTCGGGCCTGAAAGTCGTTGAATTGGGCACGTTGATTGCCGGGCCATTTGCTTCGCGCATTTGCGCTGAATTCGGCGCCGATGTGATCAAGGTCGAATCCCCGGACGGCGGCGATCCGTTACGCAAATGGCGCAAGTTGTATGAGGGCACTTCGCTGTGGTGGTTTGTGCAGGCACGCAATAAAAAGTCCCTGACCCTGAACCTCAAGCATCCCGACGGCCTGGCGATTCTGAAAAAGCTGCTCGGCGAAGCGGACATCCTCATCGAGAACTTCCGCCCCGGCGTCCTGGAAAAACTTGGCCTGGGCTGGGAGATCCTGCATGCATTGAATCCGAAGCTGGTAATGGTGCGGCTCTCGGGCTTCGGCCAGACCGGGCCGATGAAAGATCAACCAGGGTTTGGTGCGGTCGGCGAGTCCATGGGCGGTTTGCGCTACATCACCGGTTTTGAAGATCGCCCACCGGTGCGCACCGGCATATCCATTGGCGACTCGATTGCCGCACTCTGGGGCGTGATCGGCGCGCTGATGGCTTTGCGGCACCGTGAGGTCAACGGCGGCCAGGGCCAGGTGGTTGATGTAGCGCTGTATGAAGCGATCTTCGCCATGATGGAAAGCATGGTCCCGGAGTTCGACGTGTTCGGTTTCATCCGTGAACGGACCGGCAACATCATGCCCGGCATCACGCCCTCTTCGATCCATACCAGTGCCGACGGCAAGCACGTACAGATCGGCGCCAACGGCGATGCGATCTTCAAGCGTTTCATGCTGATCATGGGTCGCGAAGACCTGGCCAACGACCCGTTGCTGGCCAGCAACGACGGGCGTGACAGCCGCCGTGACGAGCTCTACGGCGTCATTGATCGCTGGGTCAATTCGTTGTCGCTGGACAGGATTCTTGAGCTGCTGAATCAGGCCGACGTACCGGCCAGCCGAATCTTCAGCGCCGAAGACATGTTCAGCGATCCGCAGTACCTCGCCCGGGAAATGTTCCTGCAGGCCAAACTGCCGGATGGCAAAGATTTCAAGATGCCGGGAATTGTGCCGAAACTCTCTGACACACCCGGTGATTGTGAATGGGTCGGGCCGCAACTGGGCGAGCACAACGCGCAGGTACTCCAGGAACTTGGCTATGACGCGTCGCAGATCGCACAACTGCGCAAAGACGGAGCCATCTGAGCTCAAGCGTCTGCTTGCGCAACTCTTCAAGCACTGCCTGTGGCGTAACGGGCGGGCGTTGTGTGCGGTGGCGAGCGTTCTGTTGATTAGCGCTACGTCACCGCCGGCGTTGGCGCAACCCAAAGACACGCTGATCTGGCTCAAACGCGACCTGCCACCGCTGTTCATTTTCGAAGGACCGAAAAAAGGCCTGGGCATTATCGATCAACTGTTGACGAAACTGATCGCCGGCATGCCGCAGTACCAACACAGCGTGATGAAGGTCAATCGCGCGCGCGGCTTGCAGATGCTCCACGAGCCCTCTCTCACGTGTGATGCCGCTTTGAACTGGAGCAAGGAACGCGAAACCTGGATCGCGTTTTCCATCCCGGTATTCCGCGCCATGAGCAATGGCCTGGCCGTGCGCCGCGTTGATCGCAACGTGCTGGCGCCATTCATCAAGGATGGAGAAGTGGATCTGGCCGCCCTGCTGGCCACCGGCACCGTGACGCTGGGGATCGTCGCCGAACGCAACTACGGCGAGTACCTCGACGTGCTGCTCAAACAGGCTCCGCCCAAGGCCTTGACGCTCCATTACGGTAACGACGCATTGGGCAGCCTCTTGCAAATGCAACGCCTGGGACGCTTGCAGCTGTTGCTGGGCTATCGTCCGGAAATCCGTTATCAGGCGCAGCAGCAAGGGATCGCGGAGAATGAATTGCAGTTCTACCCGATTCGCAACACCGGTAAATACTTGTCCGGTTACATCGGCTGCACCGACACGCCGCAGGGTCGAAAGGCGATCACCGAAATAAACCAACTGTTGCGTACCCTGCCCCGTGACTATCTGAGCGAGGCCTATGCGGCCTGGCTTGACCCGGAAAGTCGCAGTGAATACCTGGAGGCTTCCAGGACATTTTTCGAGCAACAGACCGGGCACTGACAAACGCCGGGCAAAAAGAAACCCCGAGAAGTGGGGAGACGACTCGGGGTTAAACGTGGCCTGCATCAGACCCGTAGCAACAAGCTACAAGCACCGGAGCACAATGCTTGATCCTGTTGTTAATGGGTCTGACTGACCTTGGTGCAGGAAGGTTCCCACAAATGACAATTCAGTTTCGACTGGCCAACAGCTTGTCCTGAGCGGCATTACGCAGCGCCGCGATCACACAAGGCTCCAGGCGTCCTTCAGCAATCAGCACATCGCGATGCAAGCCGTCGACCACATCGGTCAGCAAGCGCTTGTCGCTCAACTGCGCCTGATTGAACTTGCGCTCGACCACGATCTCACCGATCGCGTTCCTCAATGTCACACGGCATTCACCCTGAATACCTGACGGGGTCAATGTCACTTGATACGGGCTCAGAGCCTCACCGAGCAAGAGACTGATACTTTCCATCTCGATCACCACTCAATAGTCCGAAAACAAAGTGCCTGGGGCGTCACTACAGTAAATGACCGCCGGCCCGGGAAGAAAGTTCTGAAAGACATAACGGCGTCCCTGATCGACAGAGCATGCATGGCCAAGATGACAGAGAGAAAACAACTCCGTCACGCCTGTCGACCCCGTTGACCGATATCACTCCAGCCCCCCAACAGACCGCGCAATTGCCCGTCCGCACTGTAGAACGGCACCGTCCATTGATAGACGTCCTTGAGGCCACTGTGCAAGAGCAATTGCCGCTCGCTGAAGCATGGCTTGCGCGTGTTCAGTTGAACCATGAGCTCGGCATGCAGAAGTTCGGCCGTCGCTTTGGGCATGATGTCGAGCTCGATGAGCTGGCGCCCCTGAGCCTGATCGAAGCGTATCGCCAGATGCTCCTCGTAACTCTTGTTGCACATGACCAGGCGCCCTTGCAGATCACGAACGAACATCGGATCGGGCATAGCGTCCAGCAACGTATGCTGGAACGCCAACTGATCGCGAAGGTCGTTCGCGGCATCCTGGCGCTGCTGGATCAGTGTCGTGAGGCGACGATTCCAGACCAGGCAAAGCAGTGCAAATACGCTGCAAACAACAACGCTCCAGCAATCCAGCCGTTCCCACGCCGAAGGCGTCGCTACGGGTGCCGTTGCTCCGAACCATTTGTGGCGAATCGCGCGTAACTCAGCTGGTGAAAATGCTTCGAGCGCCTTGTTGAGGATGCTCAACAGTTGTGGTTGGCCTTTGCGCACAGCCAGGTAATCAGCGTCCCATTTGCCCTCTATCGCTGCGCCGACCTTGAGCCGCCCCGAAGGATAGAGTCGGGCGCCGACTTCGGTGTCGATGGTCGCGTAGGCTTCGCCGCTTTCGACCAACGCCCGAGCCTCGGCGTAGGTCTTGACCGAGCGCAGCTCAATGGATGGGTACTCATGCCGAATCACAGCTTCCAGCGCGTGTCGGGTCGGTAACACCAGGACCTTTTTCGCCAACTGCTCCAACGACTGCACCGCGGGCGCTTCGCTATGACCGATAAGCACCCAGCTTGCGCCACCGTACGCATGACTGAAATCCAGGAATGCCCTGCGCTCGTCGTTCATGGACAACATCGTGCTCATGTCGGCTGCACCACTTTCCAGGCGCTGGAGCAACTGGTCGGAGGAGAACGTCTCTTCGTAGACGAACTTCAGCCCTGTCAGGGTGCTGATGCGCTCCAGCACATCGTTGTTGAAACCGCTCCAATGGCCGTGCTCGTCCTTGAACAGATACAACGGGTACTGTGTCAACGCAACGACAACCTGACGCTGCTCAGCGAGGTATTTGCGCTCCTGCGCATCCAGCGCGAGCACCGGGGCGGCGGCTGCAACGTCCGACTCAAAAGCCATCATTTGCGCCGCCACGGCCCACTGGGCAAAGCCCAGGGCCGCAATAAAAAACAACCAGCACATCGCTGGTTTTGACTCATGGAAACACGGCATTGCCACATCCTTGTGTTCAATTCACCCGTCCTTCAGGGGCGAATCTCGACGGCAGTGTGGCACGCAGAAACGAGAAAGCCCGTCAGGGACGGGCTTCAATGTGTGACAGGTTTTGCCCGTTACAATGGCTTACCGCGGTTGCCATGCTGGCTGACAAAGGCCTGTACGGCTTTCAGCTCGTTCGGCAACACGGTGCAACGCTCATCTCTTTCAAACAAATCAGAAAGATGTACAGGGAGTTCCAGCGCTTTTCCTACGCCGGCTTTCTCCACCGCATCCGGAAACTTGACCGGATGCGCCGTGCCCAGAATCACCATCGGGATATCCAGGCTGCGACGGCATTCGCGTGCTGCCTTGACGCCGATCGCCGTATGCGGATCCAGCACTTCGCCGGTTTGCTCGTAAACTTCGGCGATGGTTTCGCAGGTTTGTGCGTCATCCACGGCCAGCGAGTCGAACAGTTTGCGGGCTTCGGTCCAGCGCTCCTGCTCGACGCTGAAACCACCACCTTGCTTGAAACTGTCCATCAGACCGGCAATCGCCGCGCCGTTGCGACCGTGCAGATCGAACAGCAGGCGTTCGAAGTTCGATGACACCATGATGTCCATCGACGGCGACAGGGTGGCGTGCAGGGTTTCCTTGACGTACTGGTTGCCGCTCATGAAGCGGTGCAGGATGTCGTTGCGATTGGTGGCGACGATCAATTGATTGATCGGCAGGCCCATGTTGCGCGCCAGGTAACCGGCGAAAATGTCGCCGAAGTTCCCGGTCGGCACCGAGAACGACACCGAGCGCGCCGGGCCGCCCAACTGCAGGGCTGCGTGGAAGTAGTAAACGATCTGGGCCATGATCCGCGCCCAGTTGATCGAGTTCACCGCCACCAGGCGAGTGCCCTTGAGGAAGCTCTGGTCGGCGAAACTCGCCTTGACCATTTCCTGGCAGTCATCGAAGTTGCCTTCGATGGCGATGTTGTGGATGTTCTCACCGAAGATCGTGGTCATCTGTCGACGTTGCACTTCGGACACACGGTTGTGCGGGTGCAGGATAAAGATGTCGACGTTTTCGCAGTGCTTGCAACCTTCGATGGCGGCCGAACCGGTATCACCGGAGGTGGCACCGACGATCACCACACGCTCGCCGCGCTTTTCCAGCACGTAATCGAGCAAACGACCCAGCAGTTGCAGGGCGAAATCCTTGAACGCCAGGGTCGGGCCGTGGAACAGCTCCAGCACCCATTCGTTGCCGTTCAGCTGACGCAGCGGCGCGACGGCGCTATGGGCGAACACACCGTAGGTTTCTTCAAGAATCTTTTTGAAATCGGCATCGGGAATGCTGCCGGTGACGAACGGGCGCATGACCCGGAAAGCCAGCTCGTGATACGGCAGGCCGGCCCAGGAAGCGATTTCTTCCTGGGTAAAACGTGGCAGGTTTTCCGGGACGTACAGACCGCCGTCGGTGGCAAGACCTGCCAGCAGGACGTCTTCGAAATTCAGGGCCGGTGCCTGGCCGCGGGTACTGATGTAACGCATGACTGACTCCAATGGACAGTGTTCGCAATGCCGGGCGCCCGACACGGCGCCCGGTAAACGATAACGGCTTAGTTCAGGTGCTCGACACGGATCCGTACAACCGGACCGACCACGCCCGCCAGGGCTTCCAAAGCTGCGATGGCATCGTTGATGCGCTGTTCCACCACTCGGTGGGTCAGCAGGATCATCGGCACCAGACCGTCGTGCTCTTCGGCTTCCTTCTGCATGATCGACTCGATGTTGATCCCCCGCTCAGAGAGGATGCTTGCCACCTGGGCCAATACGCCCGGATGGTCCTTGGCCTGGATGCGCAAGTAGTAAGCGCTTTCGCAGGATTCGATCGGCAGGATCGGGTGAGCGGACAACGAGTCCGGCTGGAAAGCCAGGTGCGGTACGCGGTTTTCCGGGTCGGAGGTCATGGCGCGAACCACGTCCACCAGGTCGGCGATCACCGACGAAGCGGTCGGCTCCATGCCAGCGCCAGCGCCGTAGAACAGGGTCGAACCGGCGGCGTCTCCGTTGACCATCACCGCGTTCATTACGCCGTTGACGTTGGCGATCAGGCGATCGGCCGGGATCAGCGTCGGGTGCACGCGCAGTTCAATACCGGATGCGGTGCTGCGCGCCACCCCCAGATGCTTGATGCGATAACCCAGCGCTTCGGCGTAGTTGACGTCGGCGGTGGTCAGTTTGGTGATGCCTTCGGTGTAAGCCTTGTCGAATTGCAGCGGAATGCCGAATGCAATCGAAGCCAGAATCGTCAGCTTGTGCGCCGCATCGATGCCTTCAACGTCAAAGGTCGGGTCGGCTTCGGCATAGCCCAGGGCTTGCGCTTCGGCCAACACGTCTTCGAAGGTCCGGCCTTTCTCGCGCATCTCGGTGAGAATGAAGTTGCCGGTGCCGTTGATGATCCCGGCCACCCAGTTGATGCGGTTGGCGGACAGGCCTTCGCGGATCGCCTTGATCACCGGAATGCCACCGGCCACCGCTGCTTCGAATGCCACGATCACGCCTTTCTCGCGTGCCTTGGCGAAAATCTCATTACCGTGAACGGCTATCAGCGCCTTGTTCGCGGTGACCACATGCTTGCCATTCTCGATGGCCTTGAGTACCAGCTCGCGGGCAACGGTATAGCCGCCCATCAGCTCTATCACGATGTCGATCTCAGGGTTCGTGGCCACTTCGAAGACATCGTTGGTAATCGCAATACCGGTCGTTTGGAACTGAGGCTTTGGCGTGCGCATGGCAATTTGTGCCACTTCGATCCCACGCCCGGCACGACGAGAGATTTCCTCGGCGTTGCGCTGAAGTACGTTGAAGGTACCGCCACCGACGGTCCCTAACCCACAGATGCCTACTTTGACCGGTTTCACTGTGAACTCCCCATAAAACGGCCGACTCGAGGCCGGCCGTGAAAACAGCCGCATGTTCGCGGCTCTCTATTAATGGCCCGGCGATGTTGCTGCCGGACCATGATCGTCAATGGCTGACCGTGACGATGCGAATTTACTTCGCGCCCAGCGCCAGTTTGGCGACTTGTGGCGCAGGCTGGTAGCCCGGAATGACCTGACCATCGGCCAAAACGATGGCCGGTGTACCGTTCACGCCAATCGACTGACCGAGGGCGAACTGTTTGGCAACCGGGTTATCGCACTTGGCGGCCTTGATTTCCTTGCCGTCGACCATTTTGTCC
>NZ_RCNW01000229.1:0-2022 GCF_004307605.1 Pseudomonas sp. Sample_24 | reverse complement strand
AACCGGGTTATCGCACTTGGCGGCCTTGATTTCCTTGCCGTCGACCATTTTGTCCATGGCCGCTTTCTTGTCTTTGGAGCACCACACCGCCTGCAATTGCTCATCACCCGGCGAGCCCAGCCCCTGACGCGGGAACGCTACGTAACGCACTTCGATTCCGCGCTTGTTCAACTCCGGGATTTCGGCGTGCAGCTTGTGGCAGTAGGGGCAAGTGGTGTCGGTGAACACGGTGATGTGCGATTTTGTTTCGCCGATGGCCGGGTACACCACGGTTTCAGCGACCGGGATTTCATTGACCAGTTTGGAAATACCCAGGCGTTCGGTCTTTTCGGTCAGGTTGACGGGCTTGCCGTCCTTGAGCTGGAACATGTAGCCCTGAACGACATATTGCCCGTCAGCACTGGCATACAGCACGCGGCTGCCCTTGAGTTTGACTTCATACAAACCCGGCAACGGACTGGCGGTGATGGTTTCTACCGGTACTTCGAGCTGGAGGTTTTCCAGACTTTTACGAATGGCTTTGTCGGCCGCGTCATCGGCGACGGCAAAGGTGCTGACCAACGCAATGGCTGCGGCGGCGAAAATCTGGGTCAGACGCATGAGAACTCCTGAAGGCGGACAAATGTGACGATCAGAACGCCCGTGCCGAAACACCGGGTCATAACCGCCCATCGTGCAAACCGACAAAGCCTACCACATAAGGCCCGTGGGGCCGAATGCAGGTGACGCAGGACAACCTACGATGCCTGTTTGGCAATATTTATTGTGGCGAGGGGGTTTACCCCCGTTGGGTTGCGCAGCAACCCCACAATCTGCCACGGGGTTAAATTAGTTGCTCCGTGAGTACCGGTTTACGACTGCTGCGCAGCCGAACGGGGGTAAACCCCCTCGCCACAGGTAAGCATTTCAGTTTCAGGAACGGTATTTAGCCGCGCGGGTGGTGTTTGGCGTGCAAATCCTGCAATCGCGCCCGGGCGACGTGGGTATAAATCTGCGTTGTCGACAAATCACTGTGCCCCAGCAGCATCTGCACCACCCGCAAGTCCGCACCATGGTTGAGCAGATGCGTGGCGAAGGCATGACGCAGGGTGTGCGGCGACAGCGATTTGCCGATCCCGGCGACTTTGGCCTGATGCTTGATGCGGTGCCAGAACGTCTGACGGGTCATCTGCTCGCCGCGCTGGCTGGGAAACAACACATCGCTGGGACGTCCGCCAAGCAATTCGCCACGGCCATCGCGCATGTAGCGCTCAACCCAGACAATCGCTTCCTCGCCCATCGGCACCAGCCGCTCCTTGCTGCCCTTGCCCATCACACGCAAGACCCCTTGACGCAAATTGACCTGCTCCAGTGTCAGGCTGATCAGCTCCGTGACCCGCAGCCCGCAGGCGTAGAGCACTTCGAGCATGGCACGGTCACGCTGGCCGATGGCTTCGCTCAAATCAGGGGCCTTCAGCAGGGCTTCCACATCGGCTTCCGACAAGGATTTGGGCAACGGTCGCCCAAGTTGCGGCATGTCGATCCTTAATGTTGGATCGACCGCGATCAACTTTTCCCGCAGCAGATAGCGATAGAAGCCACGCACGCCAGAGAGAAACCTTGCCGTTGAACGGGGCTTGTAGTTTTGCTCCAGGCGCCAGGCCAGGTGGTCGAGGATCAACTCGCGCCCGGCGTTGATCAGCTCCAGGCCCTTTTCCTGCAACCAGCCGTTGAACAGCGCGAGGTCACTGCGATAGGCATCGCGGGTGTTATCGGAAAGACCTTTCTCCAGCCAAAGGGCGTCGAGGAACTGGTCTATCAGGGGATGATCGATGGCGGGCATAAAGGCTCAGGCAAGACCGACAGTACGGTCAGGGAAGATAAATCGCAGGCAACAAAAAAGCAGCCCGTAGGCTGCTTTTTTCTGCATCGGAAGCTGGACTTAAGCCAGTTTTTCCTTGATGCGAGCTGCTTTACCAGACAGGTCACGCAGGTAGTACAGCTTGGCTTTACGTACGTCACCGCGACGTTTAACAGCCATGC
>NZ_RCNW01000045.1:0-1684 GCF_004307605.1 Pseudomonas sp. Sample_24 | reverse complement strand
ACTGCCAAGCTGATCGAAGCCGCAGGCCTGAAAGTGCGCCGCGTGAACAAGGTGACCGAGGGTCGTCCGCACGTGGTCGACATGATCAAGAATGACGAAGTCACGCTGATCATCAACACCACCGAAGGTCGTCAGTCGATCGCTGACTCCTATTCCATTCGTCGCAATGCCCTGCAGCACAAGATTTACTGCACCACCACCATTGCTGCTGGCGAAGCTATCTGCGAAGCGCTGAAGTTCGGTCCCGAAAAGACCGTGCGCCGCTTGCAGGATCTACACGCAGGATTGAAGGCATGAGCATAACGAAGTACCCAATGACCGTTCAGGGCGCTCGCGCCCTGGAAGAAGAACATGCTCACCTGACCAAGGTCGTTCGTCCGAAGCTCAGCCAGGACATCGGTACGGCCCGCGAGTTGGGTGATTTGAAGGAAAACGCCGAATACCATGCTGCCCGCGAGCAGCAGGGTATGGTCGAGGCGCGGATACGCGACATTGAAGGCCGGATTCAGAACCAGGTCATCATCGATGTCACGACCATTCCTCATACCGGCAAGGTTATCTTCGGCACCACCGTTGAAATCGCCAACGTCGAGACTGATGAAAGCGTCACTTACCACATCGTGGGTGAGGATGAAGCTGACTTCAAGCTCGGCAAGATTTCTGTCGGCTCGCCCTTGGCCCGTGCCTTGATCGGCAAGGAAGAGGGCGATGTGGTCGCGGTGAAAACGCCAAGCGGCGTTATCGAGTACGAGATTGTCGAAGTTCGCCACATCTAATAAAGGCAAGCGCCCGCTCCGTGCGGGCGCCATGCTTTGGCAGTTGACCCAGATGTTGTGGGTCGGTGGCTTGTGGCTGTTGCACATCGGTCTGCTGCCGGTGCTGGACCGTATAGGTCTGGCGCCGCTGCTGATCGACGAAATCGCAGGCATGCTGAATGCGCTGATGATCGGCTTTGCCGCAGCGTGTGTGATTTTTCAGGCTCTGGTGCTGATTCAGGCCGAGGGTCTTTTCAGTCTCTGGCTTGATATTCGTGGGCAACTGCTGTTGATGGCGCTATATGCGTGTGCGATGTTCATCGCTGTGCGTATCGGTTGGCCGGATGCGGTCCGTTGGCAGGCGTTCAGCTATCTGGTGTTGGGCTTTTCCGGGCTGGTCCTGGTATTGCAGCCGGTGCCGGGATGGAGTGGCAGGGTGCGCGAAGCACACCCGTGACCCTTGTCATCACTTGAAGCGATGAACGTTCGACAGCTGCTTGTTGACGCTGAAGTTCTTGCGGTAAATCAGCGCCATCTTGCCGATGACCTGAACCAGATCCGCTTTGCCGACCTTGCACAGTTCAGCGATGGATGCCAGGCGCGATTCGCGATCGAGGATATTGAGCTTGATCTTGATCAGTTCGTGATCCGCCAGTGCGCGTTCAAGCTCGGCTAATACACCTTCAGTCAAACCGTTGTCTGCCACAATCAGAACTGGTTTCAGATGGTGGCCAATGGATTTGTACTGTTTCTTCTGCTCTTGAGTGAGCGGCATAATCTGACCCTTTCGTCTGGATTCTGTAAAATGGCGGCCATTTTACCCGAGGGCTCGTGGATCCGCCCAATTAATCACGACCCTTATCAACGAGGTGCCCAATGGCGCGTTCCAAGACAAGCCTTGGTTGGCTGAAAAGACATGTCAACGATCC
>NZ_RCNW01000013.1:0-1686 GCF_004307605.1 Pseudomonas sp. Sample_24 | reverse complement strand
TCGAAGGCGCCTACAAGTTCATGACCTTCCTGCAGAAGCCGGAAATCATGGCCGAAATCACCAACGCCGTACGCTTCCCGAACGGCAACGCGGCCGCCACGCCGCTGGTTGAGAAAGAAATCACAGCCGACCCGGGCATCTACCCGCCGGCCGATGTGCTGGCCAAGCTTTACGCGATTGCCGACTTGCCGGCCGCGACCCAGCGGATCCTGACCCGCAGCTGGACCAAGATCAAATCCGGTAAGTAAGCCGGTTTGAAGCAAGAACCTGTTGTCGTCGTCTGCGCGGTGGCGGCAACAGGTTTAATTAAATGACAGAAAGTTTTGCTGGAACGGTTTTTCGAGGGTAAGTTGCGCGCCGGTTTTGTTGCCATACAGCCATGGCTGTCATGTAACGCGGGGCAACTTGGGCCCAACTCATTTTAGAGGACCTCCACTTGCCTATTTTTTCTTTGTTGCGCAATGCCATGCTGGTCGGCGCCGGGCTGACGCTTGCCGTCAGTGTCCAGGCCGCCGGTACTGTGCATATTTATAACTGGTCGGACTACATCGGCGAGAACACGCTGGCCGACTTCCAGAAAGAGACCGGGATCAAACCGGTTTACGACGTGTTCGACTCCAACGAGACCCTGGAAGGCAAGTTGCTTGCCGGGCGTACCGGTTACGATGTCGTCGTGCCGTCGAACCACTTCCTCGGCAAGCAGATCAAGGCTGGCGCGTTCCAGAAGCTCGACAAGTCGCAGTTGCCGAACTACTCGAACCTCGACCCGGTGCTGCTCAAGCGTCTGGAGCAAAACGATCCGGGCAACCTGTACGCCGTGCCCTATCTATGGGGCACCAACGGCATCGGTTACAACGTCGACAAGATCAAGGCCGTGCTGGGGGTCGACACGATCGATTCGTGGGCCGCCGTCTTCGAACCTGAAAACATCAAGAAGCTGCAAAGTTGCGGTGTGGCGTTCCTCGATTCGGCCGATGAAATGATGCCGACGGTGCTCAACTACATGGGCCTCGACGCCAACAGCACCAACCCTGAAGATTACAAGAAGGCTGAAGCCAAGTTGCTGGCGGTACGGCCTTACGTGACCTACTTCCACTCCTCCAAATACATTGCGGATCTGGCCAACGGTGATATCTGCGTCGCGATCGGTTTCTCCGGCGACATGTTCCAGGCGAAGAACCGCGCCGATGAAGCCAAGAAAGGCGTGAACATCGCCTACTCGATTCCCAAGGAAGGCGGTGCGCTGTGGTTCGACATGCTGGCGATCCCCAAGGATGCGGCCAACGTCAAGCAGGCCCACGCGTTCATCAACTATTTGCTCAAACCTGAGGTTATTGCCCAGGTCAGTGATTACGTCGGCTACGCCAACCCTAACCCCGGGTCGGACAAACTGATGGAACAGTCCATTCGCACCGACGAAGCGGTTTACCCACCGCAGGCCGTGCTCGACAAGACCTACGTGTCCATCGAGCTGCCACCGAATATTCAACGTTTGATGACCCGCAGCTGGACCAAGGTCAAGTCGGGCAAATAGCTTCAAGGCTCAAACTATCCAAAGTTGGCTCACCTTGAGCGAACTGCACTCTTTTTTTTTGGGAGTTTCGTAAATGGCAGTTGCCTCCGGCGCCTATAAGAAAGCCCTCGAGGGCGACCAGACACCAAAACAGGTGCTGGTCAAAATCGACC
>NZ_RCNW01000111.1:0-1688 GCF_004307605.1 Pseudomonas sp. Sample_24 | reverse complement strand
AGTCGGTACGTTTCCTGGTGCCCGACGCGGTCCTGGCCTACATCGATGCGCACGGACTCTACCGTGCGTCGAACTGAATAGGAGTGCCTCAAGGCACGTGGCAACAACGTGTATTGAAGCGCCCGAACAAACGAGCAAAACGAGTTTTTTATGACGAACAACGAAGTAAACAAAGTTAAGCGCAAAGGCACGTTCAAGAGTGCCCCGCTGCCTGAGAAAGTCCTGGCTGCCGAACCGCCTAAAGGCGACGAACTGGTCAAGATCGCGGTAGCGGCCCTGGAAGACGTCAAGGCCCAGGACGTTCTGGTCATCGACGTTCGCGACAAGCAGAGCATCACCGACTACATGATCATCGCCACCGGTACTTCCAACCGCCAGATCGGCGCGATGCTGGACAAGGTTCGCGAAGCCGTCAAAGCCTTGGGCATCAAGCCGCTGGGTGAAGAAGGCAAGGGCGACAGCGACTGGGTGCTGCTGGACATGGACGACGTGATCGTCCACATGATGACCTCCAACGCCCGTCAGTTCTACGACCTGGAGCGCCTGTGGAAAGGCGCCGAGCAGAGCCGTGCCGCCGACGGCAAACACCACAGCCCTGAAGTTGGTCACGAGCATTTCAACAAGCTCAACAAAGACCAGGAATAAGGAACGGCTGTGCGACTGCGACTGATCGCCGTCGGTTCCCGCATGCCCAAGTGGGTGGAAGAAGGCTGGCATGAATATGCCAAGCGTCTTCCGTCCGAGCTGGCGCTGGAACTGGTGGAAATACCGCTCAATACCCGGGGCAAGAACGCCGACGTGGCGCGCTTTATCCGTCAGGAAGGCGAAGCCATGCTGGCCAAGGTCGGGCCGAACGAGCGTATTGTCACCCTCGAAGTCCACGGCAAGCCCTGGAGTACCGAGCAACTGGCGGTGGAACTCGATCGCTGGCGGCTGGACTCGCGCACTGTCAATTTCATGGTCGGTGGCCCCGAGGGGCTGGCGCCGGAAGTCTGTGCCCGCGCCGATCAGCGTTGGTCGCTCTCGCCGTTGACGTTGCCGCATCCTTTGGTGCGCATCCTCATCGGCGAACAGCTGTATCGTGCCTGGACAGTTCTGTCCGGCCACCCTTACCACAAGTAGTTCTGCCCTCATGCCTCAGCCGATCCGCATCAAGGACCACGAAAAAGACGCCCGTCTGGTGCGTGGCCGCGTCGTGTTCGGGGCAATTGCCGTGGTGGTGCTGATTGGCGTGCTGATCGCGCGTCTGTATTTCCTTCAGGTGATCCAGTACGACTACCACTCGACCCTGTCGGAAAACAACCGCGTCCACGTACAACCGATTCCGCCGACTCGCGGCTTGATTTTCGACCGCAACGGCGTGGTGATCGCCGACAACCGGCCGAGTTTCAGCCTGAGCATGACCCGCGAGCGGTCCGGCGACTGGCAGCAAGTGCTCGACGTCATCGTCGAAGTATTGGAGATGACGCCCGAGGACCGGGTGATTTTCGAAAAGCGCATGCGTCAGGGACGTCGGCCGTTCGAGCCGGTGCCGATCCTGTTTGAGCTGACCGAAGAACAGATTGCCCGGATCGCCGTCAACCAGTTCCGCCTGCCAGGCGTGGAAGTGGTGGCGCAACTGGTTCGCCACTATCCGCAGGGCGCGCACTTTGCGCACTCGGTGGGTTACATGGGGCGGATCAACGAGA
>NZ_RCNW01000383.1:0-1688 GCF_004307605.1 Pseudomonas sp. Sample_24 | reverse complement strand
CACTACCAGGAGCAGGACCAAGCGATAGATGTACATCCCGGCCTCTCTTTTTTATCCGCGTGCCCGAAAACGTGCGGCGATGGTAACGGATGGGCGTGCCACTGCAAGCATGATCACTGTAGTTGTGCCTCGGGAAGGCTCAGTGTGCGCGGGATCAGCGAGGCGTCCCAGTGGGCGATGCCCCAGTCGAGCACTTCCCGTGGTGTGCCATGAACCAGTTCGGCGCCGGGGTTTTGCCCCAGTGCGCGCAAGGCTCGCAGCAACAAAGGTGTGGCCTGGTCTTCCGTCAGCGGTGGCGAACGGTAGGACTTGCCCAGTTTGTTGCCGTCGGGCTGGGTAATCAGCGGGATGTGCAAGTACCGCGGTTGGCGCAAGCCAAGCAGTTCCTGCAAGTAAAGCTGGCGCGGCGTGGAGTCGAGCAGGTCGGCGCCACGCACGATGTCGGTAATGCCTTGCCAGGCATCGTCCAGCACCACCGCCAATTGATAAGCGTAGAGTCCGTCGCGGCGGCGAATGACGAAGTCACCGACGTCCCGCCCCAGGTGTTGGTGAAACTCGCCTTGCACGCGGTCGATGAAGTGGTAATCCAGTTCAGGAACGCGTATTCGGATTGCGGCGTCTTCAGTGCCATGCCCGGCGTTGCGGCACAAACCCGGGTAAATGCCGTGATACGGCTCCAATTGTTTGCGCGAGCACGTACAGGCGTAGGCCAGGCCGTGGTTGAGCAGGCGATTGAGCACTTCAGCGTAGGCGTCGTGACGCTCGCTCTGGCGAACCAGTTCGCCATCCCACTCGAAACCGTAACTTTCCAGCGCCCTGAGTATGGCGGCCTGGGCACCGGGCTCTTCTCGGGGCGGGTCCAGGTCTTCCATGCGCATCAGCCAAAGGCCACCCACCGCACGCGCATCCAGGTAAGAAGCCAGTGCCGCGACCAGCGAACCAAAATGCAAATGGCCGCTTGGCGTGGGGGCGAAGCGCCCGATGTAGGTGGGGGAGGTGATGGTGGTCATAAAGCGATGTCGGGCTGTCCAATCGTTTTGAGCATGGCTCGAGCGGCCTTCGCGAGCAAGCTTCGCTCCTACAGGAGATATCGCCAGTCTCTGTAGGAGCGAAGCTTGCTCGCGAAGGCGATTCCGAAGGCGTAACAGGTATCGGCAAATATCGGAAACAAAAACGGAGCGTTCGCACGCTCCGTTTTTCATTCAAGTCGCCATTATTTGCCGACTTGCTTTTCCTTGATTTCCGCGAGGGTCTTGCAGTCAACGCACATGTCGGCCGTAGGGCGGGCTTCCAGGCGCTTGACGCCGATTTCAACGCCGCACGACTCGCACCAGCCATACTCTTCGTCTTCGATCAGTTGCAGCGTCTTGTCGATCTTTTTGATCAACTTGCGCTCACGATCGCGGGCCCGCAGTTCGAGGGCGAACTCTTCTTCCTGGCTGGCACGGTCTGCCGGGTCCGGGAAGTTGGCTGCTTCGTCCTTCATGTGATCAACCGTACGGTCGACTTCCTGCATCAAGTCCTGTTTCCACTTGTTCAGGACCTTGGTGAAATGAGCGCGCATGGGCTTGCCCATGTACTCCTCGCCCGGAACTTCTTTATAGGGTTCGAAGCCGCTGATCGACGGGACTGCCTGTTGCTTTGCTTGGGTGGACATGAAATAGACCGCCTCTACTCTTGTAATCCAT
>NZ_RCNW01000168.1:0-12075 GCF_004307605.1 Pseudomonas sp. Sample_24 | reverse complement strand
CGGCGCTGTCCTCCGGTATGGCGCATGCCCTCGGGCTCGGGGAGCTGACCCTGAAATCGACGCTGAACCAGCCGTTGGTGGCGGAAATCGAATTGCTGGACGTCAAGGAACTCACCGCTGCCGAAGTGGTGCCGAGCCTGGCTTCACCTGAAGATTTCGCCAAGGCCGGTGTCGATCGCCAGGCGTTTCTCAACGACCTGACGTTTACCCCTGTGCTGAACGCCAGCGGCAAAAGCATCCTGCGTGTGACCTCCAGCAAACCACTCTCTGAACCGATGGTGAAATTCCTGGTTCAGGTGATGTGGCCAAACGGTCGCCTGCTACGCGATTACAGCGTGCTGCTCGATCCTTCCAAATTCTCGCCGCAGACCGCTGAAGCGGCTGCGCAACCTGCACCGACGGGCACCACGCCGGTCACCGCTGCGACCAAACCGTCCGAATACACCACCACGTCGCGCGATACCCTGTGGGAAATCGCGGCGAAGGCGCGTAATGGCGGTTCGATTCAACAAACCATGCTGGCCATCCAGGCGCTGAACCCGGACGCTTTTATCGACGGCAACATTAACCGGCTTAAAACCGGCCAAGTGTTGCGTCTGCCGGATCAGGCGCAGAGCACCAGCCTGGCACAACCTAAAGCCATGGCCGAAGTCGCTGCGCAGAACACCGCCTGGCGCCAGGGCCGCCGCTATGTAGCGAAGCCTGGAACCGGGCAGCAGCAACTTGATGCCACTAATCGTGGCCGTGGCGAAGCCGTGTCCACGCAAGCCGGCCGGGACAACCTGAGCCTGGTTTCCGCTGAATCCGGCAAGGCTGCGGGCAAGGGGCCGGCAGGTGATGCCAAGGCCCTGAGTAACAAGCTCGCGGTCACCCAGGAAAGCCTTGATACGACGCGTCGTGACAACGCTGAACTGAAAAGCCGCATGACCGATCTGCAAAGCCAGTTGGACAAGCTGCAGCGTTTGATCGAACTGAAGAACAATCAACTGGCCAAGTTGCAAGCCGAAGGTGCAGCGGGTGCGCCGGCTGCGGCAACAGCGCCTGCCATCACGGCGGAACTGGCGGCGGACCCGGCGGCGGCACCTGCCGAAGCAACCCCGGCACCTGCGGCGGCTGCGCCTGAAACCGCTCCAGCGCCAACCGAGCAACCGGTTGAGCCGGCGCCTGCTGTCTCCGACGAGCAGAAATTCAACGAACTGCTGACCAATCCGTGGTTGTTGGGCCTGGCGGGTGGCGGGGCAGTGGTTGTGTTGCTCTTGCTGCTGTTGCTGGCACGTCGCCGCAAAGCTCAACAGGAAGCCGAGAAACATCTGCGCATGGCTCGCGCCTTGTCCGAAGAGCAGGAGTTTTCTGCTGATCTCGACTTGCCTGAAAGCAGCTTCGAAGGCCTGGAGGTTCCACCGCCAAGCGTGAATCTTGCGACTGCTCCGGCACCCGCGCCAGCCCCAGCCCCGGCGCCGGTGATTACGCCGGTCGTGGTAACGCCACCGATTGCCGCGCCACTGGTCTCGCCGGCGGCCGAGCGCTCCGACGAGGTGTTGGGTCAAGCCCAGTCGCACATCGCAGCCGGTCGTCTCAATCAGGCTGCCGCGTTGCTGGAAGAGGGCGTCAAGCAAGAGCCGCAGCGCAGTGATCTGCGCCTCAAACTCATGGAAGTCTACGGTTTGCAGGGCGACCGCGATGCCTTCGTGGTTCAGGAACGTCAACTGGTGGCCAACGGCGACAACTTCGCCCAGGTCGAAAAACTGAAAAGCCGTTTCCCGGCCATGGCGCTGGTTGCGGCGGGCGGTATCGCCGCGGCGGCGGCCGCTGCCGAACTGGACGCACAATACGTCAAGGACCTGTTGCTGGACGAGCCGCAAGCACCAGAACCGACACCGGCCGACGATGACTTCGACAGCGCTTTCGATCTGAGCCTCGACGATCTGGAAAACGTGGCGCCGGTAGCGGCCCCAGCCGACCCAGCGCCGGCTGGTGACGATCTCGACAGCGCCTTCGACCTCAGTCTCGATGATCTGGACAACATCACCCCGGTAGCCGCTCCGCCAGCACCTGTGGTGGAGCCCGAGCCGGCCGCGACCCTGGACGAACTTGAAGATTTCCCGCTGGACGACGATCTGAGCTTCGAGTCGGTGCTGCAGCAGCAGACGGAAATCAAGGACAACCTGGGTGACCTGTCGGATTTCGACCTGGACATGGATCTCGGTGGCGAGCCGTCTCCGGCCCTGCTGGCGGAAGACGATTTCCTGCTGGATCTGGACGCAGACGTGAAGGACCTGCCATCGGTCGACACTCCCGCAGTGGCCGAAGCTCCGCTGGATGACCTGGAACTGCCAGCCGATTTCGACTTGTCATTGGCCGATGAGATGGACGCTCCAACCACTCCGGATGCATTCGAATCCGAGCTGGATGACGTCAACGCCGAGCTGGATCGCCTGTCACAGAGCATCAGTGAGCCAACCTTCACCGTGGACGATGCCCTGGCGACAGTGGACGACGAGCCGGATTTCGATTTCCTGTCCGGTACCGATGAGGTCGCGACCAAGCTCGATCTGGCCCAGGCCTACATCGACATGGGCGACAACGACGGCGCCCGGGACATCCTCAATGAGGTGGTGACCGAAGGTGATGACGGTCAGAAGAGCGAAGCCAAGGAAATGCTTTCGCGTTTGGCTTGAGTCAATCGTTGCAAATGAAACGGCAGCCCACTCGAGGCTGCCGTTTTTGTTTCAGGCGGTCGTTTCGATGTTGTCTTTCAGGGCCTCATCGCGGGCAAGCCCACTCCCACAGGTTTTGCGGTTGACATAAATCCCTGTGGGAGCGGGCTTGCCCGCGATGAGGCCGGAACAGTCACAGGATATCTACTGGCATCCCCGGCCGAGCACCTTATAATGCCTGCCTTTGCGTACTTCAGCAGGCTGTTCCCCCTTGGCAAATATTGATAACCCGGCTGCTGAAATGGCGGCCGACGGCTTTTTCCGGATCGCACTGGGTGTTGAATACAAAGGTTCGCGTTATCGCGGCTGGCAGCGCCAGGCTTCCGGTGTGCTCACCGTGCAGGAAACCCTCGAAAACGCCTTGTCCAAAGTCGCCGATTCACCGGTTTCGCTGCTGTGCGCCGGGCGAACCGATGCCGGTGTGCATGCCTGCGGGCAAGTGGTGCATTTTGATACCCAGGTCGAGCGTTCGATGAAAGCCTGGGTCATGGGCGCCAACATCAACTTGCCCCACGATGTCAGCGTCAGCTGGGCCAAGGCCATGCCGGCGCACTTCCATGCGCGGTTCAAAGCCATCGCTCGCCGTTATCGCTATGTCATCTACAACGATCAGATCCGCCCGGCGCACCTGAACGAAGAGATCACTTGGAACCACCGTCCGCTGGACGTCGAGCGTATGGCCGAGGCGGCGCAGTACCTGGTGGGCACCCATGATTTCAGCGCTTTCCGCGCCGGTCAGTGCCAGGCCAAGTCGCCGATCAAGGAGCTGCATCACCTGCGCGTGACGCGCCACGGCAAGATGATCGTGCTGGATATCCGCGCCAGTGCCTTCCTGCACCACATGGTGCGCAACATCGCCGGTGTGCTGATGACCATCGGTGCTGGTGAGCGCCCGGTGGAGTGGATGAAGGAAGTACTGGAGAGCCGTATCCGTCGAACGGGCGGGGTGACGGCACATCCGTTTGGCCTTTATCTGGTGCAAGTCGAGTACCACGATGAGTTCGAACTGCCCGAGCGTTACATCGGGCCGCATTTCCTTACCGGGTTCTCCGAACTTGACGGCTGACGCCCTCGAACGCTTTTGTTACCATCCGGGACTTTCTCGGATTTGCCGTGAGGTTTTAACGACATGTCAGCCGTTCGCAGCAAGATTTGCGGGATTACCCGCATAGAAGATGCGTTGGCAGCGGTCGAAGCCGGGGCCGACGCCATAGGGTTTGTGTTTTACGCAAAAAGCCCGCGGGCTGTGACGCTGGAGCAGGCGCGCTCGATCATCAAGGCACTGCCACCGTTTGTCACGACTGTTGGATTGTTCGTCGATGCCAGTCACGCCGAACTGGCTGAGATCCTCGATGCGGTGCCGTTGGACCTGTTGCAGTTTCATGGTGATGAAACAGCAGCGCAGTGCGAAGGCTGGCGGCATCCATATATCAAGGCGTTGCGGGTCAAGGCCGGTGATGACATTGCGGTCGCTTGCGACGCTTACCCGAGTGCCAGCGGTATTTTGCTCGATGCCTATGTCGAAGGCATCCCCGGGGGAACCGGTGAAGCCTTCGACTGGTCATTGATACCGCAAGCCTTGAGCAAGCCGATTATTCTGGCGGGTGGACTGACCCCGGATAACGTCGCCGAGGCAGTGGCGCGGGTCCGGCCCTACGCCGTGGATGTCAGCGGCGGGGTAGAGGCGAGCAAGGGCATCAAGGATCATGCAAAGATTCACGCCTTCATCAAGGCTGTTGCAGGGGCTGTCGAGTGAAACCAGGCTGCGATCTTTTGATCCGGTTTGCGATGTGACGGCTGGCACACTGCCGCCGTCTTTAACTGCACTTGCAAAAAGCAGGCAGGGCTGAGGGTTTTCGCAGTTGCACGCAGGTCAAGTTTCGCGCTGACCGTGTGCGCTCGACGATCATCGCCACACATATGAATTTAGCTCAAGGGCATACGCGGGGCTGCGAACCAGAGCGTTCGGGCCGCCGGTACTGGAGAAAGAAAGCATGAGCAACTGGTTAGTAGACAAACTGATCCCTTCGATCATGCGTTCCGAGGTCAAGAAGAGCTCGGTGCCTGAAGGTCTTTGGCACAAGTGCCCGTCTTGCGAGGCTGTGCTGTATCGTCCGGAGCTGGAAAAGACCCTGGACGTTTGCCCCAAGTGCAACCACCACATGCGTATCGGCGCCCGCGCCCGTATCGATATTTTCCTCGATGTCGAAGGCCGTACCGAACTCGGTGCGGACCTGGAGCCGGTCGACCGCCTGAAATTCCGTGACGGCAAGAAGTACAAGGATCGCCTGACCGCTGCACAAAAGCAGACCGGCGAAAAAGATGCGCTGGTGTCCATGAGCGGTACGCTGCTGGGCATGCCGGTCGTGGTGTCGGCGTTCGAATTCTCCTTCATGGGCGGTTCGATGGGTGCCATCGTCGGTGAGCGCTTCGTGCGCGCCGCCAACTACGCCCTGGAAAAACGCTGCCCGATGATCTGCTTCTCCGCCTCCGGTGGTGCGCGGATGCAGGAAGCGCTGATTTCCCTGATGCAAATGGCCAAGACCTCCGCGGTGCTGGCGCGTCTGCGTGAAGAAGGCATTCCGTTCATCTCGGTACTGACCGATCCGGTCTACGGTGGTGTTTCTGCCAGTCTGGCGATGCTCGGCGACGTTATCGTCGGCGAACCGAAAGCCCTGATCGGCTTTGCCGGTCCGCGCGTGATCGAGCAGACCGTGCGCGAAAAACTGCCGGAAGGCTTCCAGCGCAGCGAGTTCCTGCTGGAGCACGGCGCGATCGACATGATCATTCACCGTCAGGAACTGCGCCCACGCCTGGGTAACCTGCTGGCGCAAATGATGGGCCTGCCGACGCCGAAATTCGTCGCTGCACCAATCGAACCGATCGTCGTCCCACCGGTGCCTGCCAATATATGACCCAACGTACCCTTGGCGAGTGGCTCGCCTACCTTGAGCAGTTGCACCCTTCGGCCATCGACATGGGCCTTGAGCGCTCGCAACAGGTAGCGTCCCGCATGGGACTGGGCAAGCCGGCGCCTCGGGTGATCACGGTCACCGGCACCAACGGCAAGGGTTCGACCTGTGCCTTCGTAGCGTCTTTGCTGCGAGCCCAGGGCCTGAACGTCGGTGTCTACAACTCGCCGCACCTGCTGCGTTATAACGAGCGGGTGCAGGTCAATGGCGTCGAAGCCACTGACGCCGAACTGTGCCAGGCCTTCGCTGCGGTGGAGGCGGGGCGTGGTGACACTTCCCTGACTTACTTCGAAATGGGCACATTGGCCGCGTTCTGGCTGTTTCAACAGTCCGGGCTCGATGCTGTGGTGCTGGAAGTCGGTCTAGGCGGGCGCCTGGATACGGTCAATGTGGTCGATGCCGATATGGCGCTGGTCACCAGCATTGGCGTCGATCATGCGGATTACCTGGGTGATACCCGCGAATCCGTGGCCTTCGAGAAGGCTGGTATCTTCCGCCAGGGCGCGCCTGCGCTGTGTGGCGACCTCAATCCCCCGCAACCCCTGCTGGACAAAGCGCGCGAGCTTGCCTGCCCGTTTTTCCTGCGTGGGCGCGATTTCGATCTCGGGGTCACCGATCACAACTGGCAATGGCGCGGCCTGGACATTCAGGGGCACGCCGTCGAGTTGCACGACCTGCCGCTGCTCGATTTGCCGATGGAGAATGCGGCGCTCGCCTTGCAGGCGTATCTGTTGCTGGGTCTGCCGTGGGTCGATGCGCAGATTGTCCAGGCGCTGCAAGCGACGCGGGTGGTCGGTCGTCTCGATCGCCGGCAGTTCAACTGGCAGGGCAAGCGTCTTAATCTGTTACTGGACGTGGGGCATAACCCCCATGCGGCGGAGTATCTGGCCCGGCGATTGGCCAGTCGTCCTCCGGTTGGCAAACGCCTGGCGGTGTTCGGATTGCTGGCCGACAAGGATCTGGATGGTGTTATTGGCGAATTGAATGCTAGTGTCGAGCACTGGGCTGTCGCTCCGCTGGATTCGCCACGGGCGCGGCCGGTGGCCGATCTGCAAGATGCGCTACTCAAGCGCGGTGCGTCGGTAGCATGCTATGACAGCGTGGCGGCCGCCCTGGAAGGGCAGTGCGCGCTGGCAACGAGCGACGATGAAATATTGTTGTTCGGATCATTTTATTGTGTCGCCGAGGCCCTTGAGTGGCTGGCTCGGCGCTCCACGGAGGAAGCGGCAAATGGCATTGCTGGATAAGGCCTACAAACAGCGCATGGTTGGCGCGCTCGTACTCGTCGCACTGGCCGTGATTTTCCTGCCGATGCTGTTCTCTCGTCAGGATGAGCAGCGCCAGGTAACGGTCGAAGCCCCGTCCGCCCCTCAAGCGCCAGCGATGCCGCAGGTTCAAGTGGAGCCGGTCGTAGTGCCCGAGCCGCAAGCCTTGCCGCAAGAACCTGTGCCGAGCGACGACGAAATCGCCCAGCAAGAACTACCGGTTACAGCGCCTGCACCTGCTGCACCGGCTGCACCGGTCGCTCCCGCGCCAACGGCAAAACCGGTCACGCCGCCGCCTGCGCCGGCACCGGTTCCGGCATTGGCCGCGAAGCCGGCGACTGCGCCGTCCCAACCAATCAGCGCGGCACCGGGTAAGCCAGACACCACGCAAAGCCGTGTCGACGCCAATGGTCTGTCGGTGAGTTGGTCGGTGCAACTGGCCAGCCTGGCCAACCGTGAAAGCGCGGAAAAGCTGCAGAAAACCCTGCGCAGCCAAGGCTACAACGCCTATATCCGCACTGCCGACGGCAAGAATCGGGTGTTTGTCGGGCCGCTGATCGAACGCGCCGAAGCCGATCGTCTGCGCGACTTGTTGAATCGCCAGCAGAACCTCAAGGGGTTCGTGGTGCGCTTTCAGCCAGAACGCGGCTAAATCTATCGCAGCGATTTGAAATGCACTGACAATCGCAGCTTACCGATAAGCATGGGCTCTGCTAAAATGCGCCGCCTTATCCGTCTGTAGGCTGCACTGTGCCATTTACCTGGGTTGACTGGGCGATCGTTGCAATCGTCGCCATCTCTGCATTGATCAGTCTGAGCCGCGGCTTCGTCAAAGAAGCACTGTCGCTGGTGACCTGGATCATCGCAGGAGCTGTTGCCTGGATGTTTGGTGGCTCACTGTCCGAGTACCTCGCCGGATATATCCAGACGCCATCGGCTCGCGTGATCGCGGGCTGCACCATCATGTTTGTCGCCACCCTGGTGGTGGGCGCAATGATCAATTATCTGATCGGCGAATTGGTACGGGTCACCGGGTTGTCCGGGACCGATCGATTCCTCGGCATGGCCTTCGGCGCCGCGCGTGGCGTGTTGCTGGTGGTCGTGGCGGTCGGGCTGTTGAGCCTGGGGCCGGTACAGCAGGACGAGTGGTGGCAGCAGTCACAGCTCGTGCCAAAATTTCTATTGGTCGCCGACTGGTCCAAAAACCTGATCCTCGGGTGGAGCAGTCAGTGGCTTGCCAGCGGAATCAGCGTACCCGCTGATATTCCGTTCAAGGAGCACCTCTTGCCGACGGCCAAAACGCCTCAGTGAGTTGTGTTCAGTTCAGATCCATTAAGTAGGGGTTGCGTCGCATGTGTGGCATCGTCGGTATCGTCGGTAAGTCGAACGTCAATCAGGCGCTGTATGACGCGCTAACCGTCCTCCAGCACCGCGGCCAGGACGCTGCCGGTATCGTGACCAGCCATGATGGCCGGTTATTCCTGCGCAAGGACAATGGCCTGGTACGTGACGTTTTCCATCAGCGTCACATGCAACGGCTGGTCGGCCACATGGGCATTGGCCATGTGCGTTATCCGACCGCGGGCAGCTCGACTTCGGCCGAAGCTCAACCGTTTTACGTCAACTCGCCTTACGGCATCACTTTGGCGCACAACGGTAACCTGACCAACGTTGAACAGCTGGCCAAGGAGATTTACGAATCTGACCTGCGCCACGTCAACACCAGCTCTGACTCGGAAGTACTGCTTAACGTGTTCGCCCACGAACTGGCCCAGCGCGGCAAGTTGCAGCCGACCGAAGAAGACGTGTTTGCTGCCGTGACCGACGTGCACAACCGTTGCGTCGGTGGTTACGCTGTCGTGGCGATGGTCACCGGCTACGGCATCGTCGGCTTCCGCGATCCGCACGGCATCCGCCCGATCGTGTTTGGCCAGCGTCATACCGACGAAGGCGTTGAGTACATGATTGCTTCCGAAAGCGTTTCCCTCGACGTGCTCGGTTTTACCTTGATTCGCGACCTGGCGCCGGGCGAAGCGGTCTACATCACTGAAGACGGCAAGCTGCACACCCGTCAGTGCGCGACCAACCCGTCCCTGACACCGTGCATTTTCGAACACGTTTACCTGGCGCGCCCTGACTCGATCATCGACGGTGTTTCGGTATACAAGGCCCGCCTGCGCATGGGCGAGAAGCTCGCCGAGAAGATTCTGCGCGAGCGTCCTGAGCATGACATCGACGTGGTTATCCCGATTCCGGACACCAGCCGCACCGCGGCCCTGGAACTGGCCAACCATTTGGGCGTGAAGTTCCGCGAAGGCTTCGTGAAGAACCGCTACATCGGCCGGACCTTCATCATGCCGGGCCAGGCTGCACGGAAAAAATCCGTACGCCAGAAGCTCAACGCCATCGAACTGGAATTCCGCGGCAAGAACGTGATGCTGGTGGACGATTCGATCGTGCGCGGCACCACCTGCAAGCAGATCATCCAGATGGCTCGTGAAGCGGGCGCCAAGAACGTCTACTTCTGCTCGGCTGCACCGGCCGTGCGTTTCCCGAACGTCTACGGCATCGACATGCCGAGCGCCCACGAACTGATCGCCCACAACCGTTCGACCCAGGACGTGGCCGACCTGATCGGCGCCGACTGGCTGATCTATCAGGACTTGCCTGACTTGATCGAAGCGGTCGGTGGCGGCAAGATCAAGATCGACAAGTTCGATTGCGCTGTGTTCGATGGCCAGTATGTGACTGGCGATGTCGACGAGGCTTATCTGAACAAGATCGAGCAGGCACGCAACGATGCCTCCAAGGTCAAGACCCAGGCAGTCAGCGCGATCATCGACCTGTACAACAACTAAGTAAGAACCGGCCTTGTAGGAGCGAGGCTTGCCCGCGAAGCTTTTGGCGTCCCCAAGGGACTCTTCGCGGGCAAGCCTCGCTCCTGCGGGCCGGTTTTGTATCTACCATCGAATAGGGCAAGGAGTGACAGCATGAGTCAGGATTGGGATGCCGGTCGGTTGGACAGCGACCTCGAAGGCGTAGCGTTCGATACCCTGGCCGTACGTGCCGGTCAGCACCGTACGCCGGAAGGCGAACACGGTGATCCGATGTTCTTCACATCCAGCTACGTGTTCCGCACCGCTGCCGATGCCGCTGCGCGTTTCGCCGGGGAAGTGCCGGGCAACGTTTACTCGCGCTACACCAACCCGACCGTACGCGCCTTCGAAGAGCGCATCGCCGCCCTCGAAAGCGCCGAGCAAGCCGTGGCCACTGCCACGGGCATGGCGGCGATCATGGCGGTGGTGATGAGCCTGTGCAGCGCTGGCGATCATGTGCTGGTGTCGCGCAGCGTATTCGGTTCGACCATCAGCCTGTTCGAGAAGTACTTCAAGCGTTTTGGCATTGAAGTCGATTATGTAGCCTTGGCTGACTTGTCCGGTTGGGATGCGGCAATCAAGGCCAACACCAAGCTGCTGTTCGTAGAATCGCCGTCCAACCCGCTGGCCGAACTGGTCGATATCGCCGAACTGGCGAAAATCGCCCACGCCAAAGGCGCAATGCTGGTGGTCGACAACTGCTTCTGCACCCCGGCGTTGCAGCAGCCGCTGAAAATGGGCGCGGACATCGTCGTGCACTCGGCGACCAAGTTCATCGACGGCCAGGGTCGTTGCATGGGCGGTGTGGTAGCCGGTCGCAGCGAGCAGATGAAAGAAGTGGTCGGTTTCCTGCGCACTGCCGGGCCTACTCTCAGCCCGTTCAACGCCTGGATCTTCCTCAAGGGCCTGGAAACCCTGAACCTGCGGATGAAGGCGCATTGCGCCAACGCCCAGCAACTGGCCGAATGGCTGGAGCAACAGGACGGTATCGAAAAAGTCCATTACGCCGGCCTCAAGAGCCATCCGCAACACGAGCTGGCGCTGCGGCAGCAGAAAGGTTTCGGGGCTGTAGTGAGTTTCGAGGTCAAGGGCGGCAAAGAGGGCGCCTGGCGCTTTATCGATGCGACGCGCCTGATTTCCATCACAGCCAACCTTGGTGACAGCAAGACCACCATTACCCATCCGAGCACCACGTCTCACGGCCGTCTGGCGCCGCAAGAGCGTGAAGCGGCGGGTATCCGTGACAGCCTGATCCGCATCGCGGTCGGTCTGGAAGACGTGGCAGACCTGCAAGCCGACCTGGCGCGCGGGTTGGCTGCCTTGTGATCGAGCTGTCGACGCCAACCGGCTCCAACGGCCGCGTGGCGCTGGTGACCGGCGCTGCGCGGGGCATTGGCCTGGGTATCACGGCCTGGTTGATCAGCGAAGGCTGGCAAGTGGTGCTGTCGGATCTGGATCGTGAACGCGGTTCGAAAGTGGCGAAAGCGCTCGGCGACAACGCCTGGTTCATCGCCATGGACGTTTCCAACGAAGGTCAGGTGGCCCTGGGCGTGGCCGAAGTGCTGGGGCAGTTCGGGCGGCTGGATGCGCTGGTGTGCAACGCGGCGGTGGCCGATCCGCACAACATCACCCTGGAAAGCCTCGACCTGGCTTACTGGAATCGGGTGCTGGCAGTGAATCTCAGTGGGCCGATGCTATTGGCCAAGCACTGTGCGCCGTATCTGCGTGCTCACAACGGGTCGATCGTCAACCTGGCCTCGACCCGCGCCGGGCAATCGGAACCTGATACCGAGGCTTACGCGGCGAGCAAGGGCGGTTTGCTGGCCCTGACTCATGCACTGGCCATCAGCCTTGGCCCGGAGATTCGGGTCAATGCCGTCAGCCCGGGCTGGATCGATGCACGTGACCCGTCCGTGCGCCGTGCCGAGCCGTTGACCGACGCCGATCATGCCCAGCATCCAGCGGGCAGGGTAGGGACGGTCGAGGACGTGGCGGCGATGGTGGCCTGGCTGCTATCGAAGAACGCCGGTTTTGTCACCGGGCAGGAATTCGTGGTCGATGGCGGCATGACCAAGAAGATGATTTACAGCGAGTAACTCCAGCGGTCGGACTGTTGGCGAGATTGTCCGGATTGAAACGATTTTGTCTTTTTCAGAAAAACTTCAATCCTGCTATTGACTTAGGTTCGCTACCTGCGTAAATTTCGCGGCCTCGGAGATGCAAACGGGTGATTAGCTCAGCTGGG
>NZ_RCNW01000439.1:0-12099 GCF_004307605.1 Pseudomonas sp. Sample_24 | reverse complement strand
AGCGGACGCAGAGCGTCCATTGAGGCATTCCCACGCAGAGCGTGGGAACGATCATCAGCATTAACCAAGAACAATAAGATTGGGAGCCCGCCATGTCGGTCGATCCGCAACAACTGCTGCGCGAGCTGTTTGCCACAGCCATCGACGCGGCGCATCCGCAGCAAGTCCTCGAAGCTCATTTGCCTGCCGACCGCAGTGGTCGAGTGATCGTCATCGGTGCCGGTAAAGCCGCAGCCGCCATGGCCCAGGTGGTCGAGCGCTGCTGGCAGGGTGAAGTCTCCGGTCTGGTGGTGACCCGTTACGGTCACGGCGCCCCCTGCGAAAAAATCGAAGTGGTCGAAGCCGCACACCCCGTGCCTGACGCGGCCGGTCAAGCCGTGGCCAAGCGCGTATTCGAACTGGTCAGCAACCTGACGGAAACCGACCGGGTGATCTTCCTGCTCTCCGGTGGCGGCTCAGCCCTGTTGGCACTGCCGGCCGAGGGCATCACCCTGGCCGACAAGCAATCGATCAACAAAGCCCTGCTCAAGTCTGGCGCGACCATTGGCGAGATGAACTGCGTGCGCAAGCACCTCTCGGCGATCAAAGGTGGACGGCTGGGCAAAGCCTGCTGGCCGGCCACTGTTTATACCTACGCGATTTCCGATGTGCCGGGCGACCTCGCCACGGTCATCGCCTCCGGCCCTACCGTGGCCGACCCGAGTACGTCCGCCGAAGCGCTGGCGATCCTCAAGCGCTACCACATCGAAGTACCGGCCTCGGTGCGCACCTGGCTGCAAAGCCCGGAGTCGGAAACGGTCAAGCCTGGCGATCCGAGCCTGGCCCGCAGTCATTTCCAGTTGATCGCCCGCCCGCAGCAGTCACTGGAAGCGGCGGCCGTGAAATGCCGTCAGGCCGGCTTCAGCCCGCTGATCCTCGGCGACCTGGAAGGTGAATCCCGAGACGTGGCGAAGGTCCACGCCGGCATCGCCCGGCAAATCGTCCTGCACGGCCAACCGCTGGCGGCGCCCTGCGTGATTCTTTCCGGCGGCGAAACCACCGTCACCGTGCGCGGCAACGGCCGTGGCGGACGCAACGCCGAGTTCCTGCTCAGCCTGACCGACAGCCTCAAAGGCCTGCCCGGCGTCTACGCGCTGGCCGGCGATACCGATGGCATCGATGGTTCCGAAGACAACGCCGGCGCCATCATGACCCCCGACAGCTACGCCCGCGCCGCCGCCCTTGGCTTGAGCGCCAGCGACGAGTTGGACAACAACAATGGCTATGGCTACTTCGAGGCGCTCGACGCATTGATCGTCACCGAGCCGACCCGTACCAATGTCAACGACTTCCGCGCCATCCTGATCCTCGAGAGCCCAACATCATGACGCCTGATAAAAAGGTCAAAATCCTCGCCACCCTCGGCCCGGCCATCGACGGTATCGACGACATCCGCGAGTTGGTGCTGGCGGGGGTCAACATCTTCCGCCTGAACTTCAGCCACGGCGATCACGCCGACCATGCCCAGCGCTACCAGTGGATCCGCGAGGTCGAGCGCCAGTTGAATTACCCGCTGGGGATCCTGATGGACCTGCAAGGCCCGAAACTGCGGGTTGGCAAGTTTGCCGAGGGCAAGGTGCAACTGGTGCGCGGCCAGGCCCTGCGCCTGGACCTGGATACCACGCCGGGCGATGAGCGCCGGGTCAATCTGCCACATCCGGAGATCATTGCGGCGCTGGAGCCGGGCATGGACCTGCTGCTGGACGACGGCAAGCTGCGCCTGCGGGTGGTCACCAAGTACGCCGACGCCATCGACACCACGGTGCTCAACGGCGGCGAACTGTCGGATCGCAAAGGGGTGAACGTGCCGCAAGCAGTGCTCGACCTGAGTCCGCTGACCGCCAAGGATCGCCGCGATCTGAGTTTCGGCCTGGAGTTGGGTGTGGACTGGGTGGCGCTGTCGTTCGTACAGCGCCCGGACGACATCCGCGAAGCCCGCACACTGATCGGCGATAAAGCGTTCCTGATGGCTAAGATCGAGAAACCCTCGGCGGTTGAACAACTGCGGGAAATCGCCGAGTTGAGCGACGCGATCATGGTCGCGCGCGGCGACCTGGGCGTGGAAGTCCCGGCGGAAAGCGTGCCGCAGATCCAGAAAAACATCATCAGCACCTGCCGCGAACTCGGTAAACCGGTGGTGGTGGCCACGCAAATGCTGGAGTCGATGCGCTTCTCACCGGCCCCGACGCGCGCCGAGGTTACCGACGTGGCCAACGCCGTGGCCGAAGGTGCGGACGCGGTGATGCTGTCGGCGGAAACGGCGTCTGGCGAATACCCGCTCGAAGCCGTGCAGATGATGAGCAAGATCATCCGCCAAGTGGAAAACGGCCCTGACTATCAGGCACAACTCGACGTCAGCCGCCCGAAAGCCGAGGCCACGGTTTCCGATGCCATCAGTTGCGCGATCCGCCGGATCAGCAACGTATTGCCGGTGGCGGTATTGGTGAATTACAGCGAGTCGGGCACTTCGAGTTTGCGCGCTGCGCGTGAACGGCCGACCGTGCCGATCCTCAACCTGACACCGAACCTGCAAACCGCTCGTCGCCTGACCGTGGCCTGGGGTGTGCACTCGGTAGTCAACGATCGCCTGCGTCAGGTCGATGAAGTCTGCTCCACAGCGCTGGAGATCGCCCAGGCCCAAGGAATGGCGCAGCGCGGCGACACGTTGTTGATCACTGCGGGTGTGCCGTTTGGGCAGCCGGGGTCGACTAACTCCTTGCGCATCGAAACATTGATTTAAAGATCAACGCCTGTGGCGCGGGAGCTCGCTCCCGCTCGGCTGCGCAGCAGTCGTCGCTTTGATGACGGGTTCCACAGAGAAACCGCATTGAGCGAGTTGGGCTGCTTCGCAGCCCAGCGGGAGCGAGCTCCCTCGCCACAAAGTTCGTGCAAGACCTTGGTTTTTCCCACTGCCCTAGACTTCATCATGCCTGCCAATCACTTCAATACCCACTGCCCCGACTGGGCCGAAGCCTTGCTCAACGGCTTCAGCCAGATTTTCCTCCAGCGCAATCCGCTGTGCGGTTTGCTGATTCTTTCAGCCATCCTGTTCACCGCCCCGGCCCTGCTTGGCGGAGCAATGCTTGGCGGCGTCGCCGGTTTGCTCACCGCGCAACGCCGCAACTATGCCAAGGCTGATCGCCAGGCCGGGTTGTTCAGCTACAACGGCGTGCTGCTCGGTCTGCTGCTGAGCCTGTATTTCCCTTGGTCGGCGCTGATGCCGCCGCTGATTCTGGCCGCTGGAGGCCTGAGCGCAATGATCACGCAACAGTGGATCAAGCGCGTGCGACTCAGCCAGTACCTGCCCGCCTACACCACGCCCTTCGTCGTGCTGGGCTGGCTGCTGCTGTGTTTCGCGACACCGTCGACAACAGCGCACTTGATCGAAGTCAGCCCGCTGAACATGCTGGCCGCACCGCTCAAAGGCATTGGCCAGGTGATGTTCCTCGGTCATCCGCTGGCAGGTGCGATGATTGCAGCCGGATTGCTGATCGCTGATCGCCGTGCGTTCTGTTGGGCATTGCTGGCCTCTGTCGCGGGCATGGGCTGGAGCATGTTGAATCATGATTTCTACAATGCGTTGCTCGGCCTCGGTGGATACAACGCCGTACTCGCCGCCCTCGCCCTCAGCTCGCAACGCCAGCACCCGTGGCTGCCGCTGGTCGGCATCGGGCTGGCGCTGCTGCTGACACCGATGTTTGCCGCCGCCGGCATGCCGACGCTGACCGCGCCATTCATCCTTGCCTGCTGGCTGGTTGGCAGTGTTGCGCAAATATTTGCCAAGGCCACTGTCCCCCATACGCCTTGCACTCTGGAGGAGAATCAACCTAGGCTGCGCTGATCATCGAGTCAGGCGTTTTCCATGAACAGCAGCAAAAATTGGCGTGAAGACCTTTACGTCATGATTTTCCAGAGCGATACCAAGGCCGGCCGGCGTTTCGACGGCATTCTGCTGTTGATCATCCTCGCCAGCCTGGTGGTCGTGATGCTCGACAGCATCGACAGCATTCACAAAAACTACGCCGATGTACTTGCCTATATCGAGTGGGGTTTTACGGTCATTTTCCTCGGCGAATACATCCTGCGCCTGTACTGCTCACCCAAGCCTTTGCGCTATGCCTTCAGTTTTTACGGGCTGGTGGATCTGCTGGCGATCGTGCCCGGGATCCTCGCGCTGTATTACGCCGATGCGCAGTACCTGCTGATCATCCGGATCATTCGGATGCTGCGGATCTTCCGCGTGCTCAAGCTCAGTCCTTACCTCAAGCAAGCCAACTACTTGATGTCGGCGTTGCGTGGCAGCAAGCAGAAGATCGTGGTGTTTCTGGTCAGTGTCTGCACACTGGTGACGGTGTTCGGCACGCTGATGTACGTGATCGAAGGTCCGGAACATGGCTTTACCAGCATTCCCAAAGGCATCTATTGGGCGATCGTGACCCTGACCACCGTGGGGTTCGGTGACATCGTGCCGAAAACCCCGCTGGGCCAAGTGGTTTCGTCGCTGGTGATGATCACCGGTTACTCGATCATTGCCGTGCCCACCGGGATTTTTACCGCCGAATTGGCCAACGCCATGCGCGGCGAACAGCTGCAACATGATTGCCCGGTGTGCCGGAAAAACAGCCACGAACACGGTGCCGCCTTCTGCTCCCGTTGTGGTAACGCGCTGTTCAAAAAAATGGAATAAGCAAAGTGCTTTTTAATCTTTAAAGGCCTATGCGAGCCCGGCTATAGTCGCTGGCAAATTGCCTCTCATTTTTAATAGAACAAGGAATTCGCAGTGAAAAAACTCTTTGGCGCTTCATTCCTGGCGGCTGGCCTGGCCCTGTCTAGCGTGGCTCAGGCTGCACCGACCCTGCTCAACGTTTCCTACGACGTGATGCGCGATTTCTACAAGGACTACAACACTGCGTTCCAGAAGCACTGGCAAGCCGAGCACAACGAAAACATCACTCTGCAAATGTCGTTCGGCGGTTCCAGCAAACAGGCGCGCTCAGTCATCGATGGTTTGCCGGCTGACGTGATCACCATGAACATGGCCACCGACATCAACGCCCTGGCGGACAACGGCAAACTGGTGCCGGACAACTGGGTCACCCGCCTGCCGAACAACAGTGCACCGTTCACTTCAGCCACGGTGTTCATCGTGCGCAAGGGCAACCCGAAAGCCCTGAAAGACTGGCCGGACTTGCTCAAGGATGGCGTGCAAGTCATCGTGCCGAACCCGAAAACTTCCGGTAACGGTCGCTACACCTACCTGTCGGCGTGGGGCTATGTGCTGAAAAACGGCGGCGACGAAAACAAGGCCAAAGACTTCGTCGGCAAGCTGTTCAAGCAAGCGCCTGTACTGGACACCGGTGGCCGCGCCGCTACGACGACGTTCATGACCAACCAGATCGGCGACGTGCTGGTGACCTTTGAAAACGAAGCGGAAATGATCGCCCGCGAATTCGGCCGCGACCAGTTCGAAGTGATCTACCCAAGCGTCTCCGCTGAAGCCGAGCCACCGGTGTCCGTGGTCGACAAAACCGTCGACAAGAAAGGCACCCGCGCCGCTGCCGAGGAATACCTGAAATACCTGTGGTCGCCGCAAGGCCAGGAAATCGCGGCGGCCAACTACCTGCGTCCGCGCGACCCGGCCGTGCTGGCCAAATACACCGACCGCTTCCCGAAAGTCGACTTCCTGTCGGTGGAAAAGACCTTCGGTGACTGGCGCACCGTGCAGAAAACCCACTTCAATGATGGCGGTGTTTTCGACCAGATTTATGCTCCGTAAACCCTGAGTTCGGGCCCCAAAAAAAGGCGACCCGGGCAGGTCGCCTTTTTGCCTTTTATAGAACGCAAGCCCGTCTCTCATTCCGCAATGGAATGACTACTATCACTGCAATCCCTCTTCCGCCGTTTCGGCCAGGCCCTTACCCTGCGCGCATTCCCTCTGTACTAAGAGACACATTATGAAACCCGCGACCCAGGTGCCTCATGGTACCGCGACAATGACCCGAGGCATGGTGCTGCTGTTCGCCTTCTGTTGCGGCGCCATTGTCGCCAACATCTACTATGCCCAACCGATCATCGGCCTGATTGCTCCAGACATCGGCCTGACCAACACCATGGCCAGCCTGATCGTTTCGCTGACCCAGATCGGATATGCGTTGGGCCTGTTTTTCCTGGTGCCCTTGGGCGATCTCCTGGAAAATCGCCGGCTGATGATCATCACCACACTGGTGGCGATTGCCAGCCTGCTGGGCGCGGCGTTCACCGATCAGCCGAACGTGTTTTTGCTGATTTCGCTGCTGGTGGGATTCAGTTCGGTGTCGGTACAGATCCTGATTCCACTGGCCGCGCATCTGGCACCGGAAGAGTCTCGCGGGCGCGTGGTCGGCGGGATCATGGGTGGTTTGCTGCTGGGGATTTTGCTGGCCCGACCGGTTTCCAGTGTCGTCGCCGACCATTTCGGCTGGCGAGCGATGTTCGTGATCGCGGCGATCTTGATGGCCGCGATCAGCATTGTCCTGGCGGTGACCATTCCCAAGCGCCAGCCTGATCACAGCGCGTCCTACGGCCAACTGCTGGGTTCGTTGTGGACGCTGTTGCGTCGGCAGCCGGTGTTGCGTCAACGAGCGTTTTATCAGGGTTGCATGTTCGCCACGTTCAGCCTGTTCTGGACTGCCGTGCCGCTGGAACTGGCGCGCAACCATGGCCTGTCGCAAAGCCAGATCGCGATCTTCGCCCTGGTTGGAGCCATCGGCGCCATCGCCGCGCCCATCGCTGGTCGTCTCGCCGACGCCGGGCATACTCGCATTGCTTCGCTGTTGGCGTTGCTGTTCGCCAGCCTGAGCTTTTTGCCCGCGTTCATCCACCCGATCTACAGCGTCATCGGCCTCGCCGTGACCGGGGTGCTGCTGGATTTCTGCGTACAGATGAACATGGTCCTCGGCCAGCGCGCGGTCTACGCCCTCGATGCAAAAAGCCGCAGTCGCCTGAATGCGTTGTACATGACCAGCATCTTCATCGGCGGCGCATTCGGCTCTTCGGTGGCCAGCCCGGTGTACGAACACGGAGGCTGGTTGTGGATTGTGATTGTCGGCAGTGCGTTTGCGTTGTTGGCGCTGGTGCGGTTTCTGTGTGTTTCGCAGAAAGTCGCGTTGGCGACGGCTTAGTTTCAGAACATCCAGAGCAGGCTCGCGCCCACAAGTCATGGGTGAACACTGAGGGAGCGAGCCTGCTCTCGATTGCCGTGCAGTTGAAAATACTTATTGCCGAACCAGCTTCTCCAGCGCCGCATCCGCCAGAAATGACGAGCGGCTTTTGACATTGTGCTCACGCACATAGCGGTCGATACGCTGGATCACATAGCCGGGCAAGGTGACATTGACCTTCTCGGTTTTGCCCATGTAAGGCGAGATGTCCAGTTCCAGCATGCCCCAGCCCATGTCGGCGAATTCCGGATTGGCACGATGCATCGCCGCCGAAGCCGGCATCGGAATCGTTTCTCCGTCTGCGGCTATTTCCTGCAGCATGATGTGGGCAATTTCAACAGCAGCGTTGTAAGCATCTTCAAAGGTATCCCCGGCCGTGACCGCACCGGGAATGTCGGGGATCTGAATACCGATGGCAGTGTTCTCGTCGCCCCATTCGATACAGATTGGATATTGCATTATGGATCTCCTGCGTAACTGGCTGGCGGGCAGTACAGCCCGGCTCGCCTCCTGATGCTCTTGACCGTTCCCAGGGGTAAAGCCTTTTTCGGATGGGGAACGGGAATCGTGTATGGATTGAAACGGTGAGTGAAGATGTGATGACTGCCAGTGACCCGATCCAGTGTCCAACCCGCCTCCATCATTTCCTTGATCAATAGCCTGCTCTACACCACCCGCCTCCTTGCTTCGGCCCAATCAAAAGTAACCCTAGAGTTATCTTTACTCAAGCACAAAAACGCCAGACGCGACGCTCGGCTGTTTTACAAAGTGTGTTATCCGACGCTTCTTCCTTTCCGGCAGAAAGCGGCGTGGCCGGTTACGCCAAAGCCTGCCCCGATTACACTCAATGACCAGGGCCTGACCGATAGGTGACCATCGCCAGCAGGTTCGCTTGTGCATTGAATCTCTAAAAGGACTACAAATGGATCGCCTGGGCGCAATGGAAACCTTTGTCTATGTGGTGGAAACCGGGTCGTTTTCCGCAGCGGCCAGACGCCTGAATATCGGTCAGCCCGCCGTGTCAAAAATCATCGCGCAACTCGAATCGCGGCTGGCGGTGCGACTGTTGTTGCGTTCCACCCGGGGCCTGGCGCCCACCGAGGCCGGGCTGGCATTCTTCGAGCGGGCCAAACGCGCCCTCGAAGAAGCCGATGAGGCAGAGGCCGCCGCCCGCGGTGCGGCCCGCGGGCTGACTGGCAATCTGCGTGTCTGCACTGCGGTGACGTTCGGCCGAATACATATCGTGCCGTACCTTGGGCCATTTCTTGAGCAGAACCCGGAACTGAACATTGACCTGATGCTCGATGATCGCAACGTCAATCTGGTGGAAGAAGGCGTTGATGTCGCTCTGCGAATGGGCACCTTGAGCGACTCGGGGCTCACCGCGCGCAAGATCGCCGAATGTCGGCGCGTCGTGCTGGGTACACCGGCGTACTTCGAAAAACACCCTGAACCCACTTGTCCATCAGACCTGTGCAATCATCAGGCAATCGTCTACACCCTGGGCGGCAGCGCCAACTGGCTGTTCAAAAGGGCTGGAGAGGAGCAATCGGTGATCATCAATGGCCGCCTGCGTATCAGCGCCGCAGAAGGATTGCGTGCGGCCGTACTGTCCCATCAAGGGCTGACCATGGCGTCGCAGTGGATGTTCGCGCCGGAGCTGGCCAGCGGCGCGGTCCGTGAAGTCATGCACGAATGGAGCTTGCCCAATCAGGACCTGTGGGCCGTGTTCCCCACCGGCAGAATGGCCAGCGCCAAGGCGCGGGCGTTTGTGGAATATGTGCAGGGATTGTTGATGACACAGGCCAGTGCCCATCGATGACGGGGCGAAGCTTTTACCGAAATTCAACCGAGGTAGACCCGGCCGCCAGCATCATGCCCATGCGGATTGCTCATCAATGCATTCAAGCAAGCGCGTCACTGTATTTTCCAAGGCTCCGGAATTGTCGAGTATCCGCAAGGTCGGGTCGTTGTCGGCAAGGACACGCTTGTTGAAACGGGCATTGCGCGCCAGTCGCGCATCGATTTCCGCCACGGATTCGCGCCCTCGGGCCAACAAACGTGCACGCAACACGGTTTGGTCCACGGTCAGCAGCACCACGTGCATGTTCGGATAACGCGCGCGAGCGTTCTGCAAGTGCCCGCGCGAGCCGTTGACCAGCACGTCATTGCCAGCGGCCAGCCAATCGTCGATTTCCCGCGGGATGCCATACGAGAGGCCATTGGCATGCCAGCTCAAGGCAAACGCACCCTGTGCTTCCATCTCGGCGAACTGCTGCGTGCTGACGCCCAGCGCCGCTTCACCCAGCGCTTCGGCCGAACGTGTGATCACGCGTCGAACGATGCGGCAGCCACGTTCGGCCAGCCGCGCGCGCGCAGCATCCAACAGGCTGTCCTTGCCCGAACCGGAAGGTCCGATGAGATAGATCAACCTGCCTGACATCTACATACCCTCGGCATTGGTTGTTTACTGGTTGGGCCTCTGGCAAACGGTCCTGACGGCCCATTGTTCTACGGTGGCGCAACGGTTTTCAACGGCCATAAAAAAGGCGACCTCGACGGTCGCCTTTTGCATCATTGCCCGAACTGCCGGCCCAAACCACCTGGCACCCCATGAATATCCGTTTCCTCCCAAGGCCCCTTCGGACTGATCGAACGGCTCCAGCCATTATCCCAACGGTAATAAGTACGCTGGCGATAAAAGGTATTGGGCTGATCATCCAGCACATAAACCCCAAGCTTGGGATCCCAGTGACTGTTGCCCCCGGGCGGCGGCGCGAAACTGGCGGAAGTGCGAGGCAACGGTTTGGCTGGCTTGGCCGGCGTCGTCGGTTTGCTCGGCACGGTAGTCGGTGCAGGCTTGGTACTTGGCTGCGACGGCGGAATCCGTGACGGCGCCGGCTGCTCCATCGGAGGCCGTTGAACCGCACAAGCGCTCAGCCCTAAAACAACGCTGAGCAGGGTAATTCGAGCGATGGCGGTCATGTTTGCATTCCTGTTATTTGTCCGGGCTGTCGATGGTCAGTTTTTGCGGCGCTGTCGTGCTGCTGGACAGTGGCTGGCTGCGACCGATCCACTCGCCAGCCGTTGGTTGGCCGGCGCGGGAGATGCGCGCAACCAGTTGGACTTCAGGGAAGTTCGACAGTTTCAACTGCGGCATCATTGCGTCGGCATCGCCCAGTTCGACGGTTGCCGGCAGGTCGGCCACGGTCAGGCGCTTGGCTGCCAATGGCGCGGGTGGGCCGGAAGTGGCGCGGGCGAAGATGAACACGCTGTCACCGGGCTGCACCTTGGCCTTGAGCTCCGGAGCCAGATCGACACTGACCTTGAGCAATGCCGATGCCTTGGCCGCTGGCGCCTTGGCCACCTGACCACCGCTGGCGACCAGTTTCTCGGTGGCGCGGGTAATTCCGCCTTGCAGCGCGATCCGCGATTTATCGTCCGCAGGCAATTGCTCCAGCAGGCGATTCCAGTAATCGACCGCTTGCTGGTAACGCTCGCCTTCGAATGCCGCGATGCCCAACAAACCGAGGCTGGTGACTTCTTTCGGATCGGCTTTCAACGCTTCGTCAGTCAACGCCTGGATCTTGTCCGACCACTGCTTGCCATCCGCGAAGTACAAGGCCTGCGCCCACTGCCCCAACAATTCGGGCTGACGTCCGGCCAGGTTCACAGTGCGCTCGAAAATTTTCGCTGCATCGGCCGGACGATCCTGAGTCATATACGTACGGCCAAGGAAATACAGCGCCTCAGCAGAGTCTGGCTGTGCCGCGACTGCACGCTCCAGACGCTGGGTCATTTCTTCCATCGACTTCGGTGCCTGGGAGAATTCCCGGGTCAACTCGACTTTGTCGCTGGCACCGAAATGCAGGTACAAAGCCAAGCCCAGCACGGGGACCAGGATCGCCGCCAACAGCGGTGCCGGTTTGCCCAGACGCGAGACACGCGGCGCGGCAACGCCCTCGGTGTCGGCGAGTAATTCACGGGCTGCTTCGGCGCGGCCGGCATCCATCTGCGCGGCGTCGAGTACGCCCTCTTCCTGCTGAGTCTGCAACTCAGCCACGCGCTCCTGATACAGCGCCACGTTCAGGGCGGTACGATCCTCTTCGAGCTGGGCGCGACGACTGCGCAGAATGGGGATCAGCAGAAAACTCAGGGCCACCAGTAGGAGCAGACCTGCAGCGAGCCAGAAATCAATCATTCTTGGTTTTTATCCAACAGTTGATCGAGGCGCTTGCGCTCCTCGGCAGAAAGCGAGCCCGGGGTATCGGCGCGTTGCACACGACGACGGCGGACAATCACCGCGATGATCACCAAACCACCCAGCAGCAGGCCGGCAGGGCCGAACCAGAGCAAGGCCGTCTTGGCGTTGAGGGCGGGTTTGTAACGGACGAAATCACCGTAGCGATCGACCATGAAGTCGATGATCTGCTGGTTGTCCTTGCCCTCGCCAAGCATGCGGAAAATTTCTTTGCGCAAGTCAGCGGCGATCGGTGCGTTGGAATCGGCAATGTCCTGGTTCTGGCACTTGGGGCAACGCAGCTCCTTGGTCAGTTCGCGAAAACGCTCGCGGTCGCCTTCCTTGGCGAACTCGTAGGTGTCGATGGCGGCATGGGCCACACCGGCCATGCTCAGGCCCAGGACAACGGCGGCGATCCAACGCTTCATGGCTTGGCCTCGTCGACCAGCGCCTGATACTTGGCCGCCAGTTTTTCACGCCAGACTTGCTCGTCGATCACGCCGACGAACTTGTCGCGGATAATGCCCTTGGCGTCGATGAAGAAGGTTTCCGGAGCGCCGTAAACACCGAGGTTCAGGCCCAGGGTGCCGGCATCGTCGCGGATGTCCAGTTGATACGGGT
>NZ_RCNW01000287.1:0-1709 GCF_004307605.1 Pseudomonas sp. Sample_24 | reverse complement strand
GGAACATGTCTTTTAACATCGGCCTTAGCGGTCTCTATGCCGCCAACAAACAACTGGACGTGACCGGCAACAACATCGCCAACGTTGCCACCGTCGGCTTCAAATCGTCCCGTGCGGAATTCGAAGATGTGTACTCCGCCACCCGGCTGGGTACAGGCACCAAGACCACCGGCAGCGGTGTGCGCCTGGCCAACGTCTCCCAGCAGTTCACCCAGGGTGACATCAACAACACCGGCAACGTGCTGGACATGGGCATCAACGGCTCGGGCTTCTTTGTGCTCAACGACAACGGCTCGCTGTCCTACACCCGTGCCGGTACGTTCAAGGTCGACAAGGAAGGCTACGTCACCAACACCGACGGCACTGCCCGCCTGCAAGGTTATGGCGTGGACGCCAACGGCAAGATCATCAATGGCGTGCTGACTGACCTGCGCATCGACACATCGAACCTGGCGCCGAAAACTACCACCACCGTTTCGTCGACGATCAACCTGGACTCCAAGTCCGATGTGATCGACACGGTGGCCAATCCGTTTGACCCGAGCAAGCCGGGAACCGCTTTCAACAAGCAGTTCAGCACCCAGATTTTCGATACGCAGGGCAACAAGCACCAGATGGACCAATACATGGTCAAGACGGGGCCCAACACCTGGGACGTCTATACCTTGATCGATGGTCGTAACCCCAATGGCAGCGATCCAATGAACGCCGCTTCGCGTCCGGTCCCTTCGACCATGGCGTTTGACACGAGTGGCAAGCTGGTTTCGGTCACCACGCCGGGCACACCTCCCGTCGTCAGCCCTGATCTGAAAATCACCGGCTGGATTCCGGGCAAAGTCACCAATGGCGTTTGGGCAGCCAACGGCGCAGCCTCTGACCCAGCGGGTGTGACGGTCACCATGACCAATACCACGCAATTCAATGCCGACAGCGCTCGCTCCATTCCTGCGCAAAATGGTTACGCCACTGGCCAGATCACCAACCTGACCATCGACGGCAGCGGTGTCATGCTGGCCAACTTCAGCAACTACCAGACCAAGCCGATCGGTCAACTGGCTTTGGCCAGCTTCACCAATGAGCAAGGCCTGCAGCCAGTGGGCGGTACCAGCTGGAAGGAAACTTTCGCCTCGGGTCAGCCAGGCTACGACGCGCCGCAGACCGGCAGCCTGGGGGAAATTCATTCCAACTCCCTGGAAGAGTCGAACGTCAACGTGACCAACGAACTGGTCGAGCTGATCAAGGCGCAGAGTAACTACCAGGCGAACGCCAAGACCATCTCGACCCAGAGCACTATCATGCAGACCATCATTCAGATGACTTGATGTTGGTTGAGTTGTAACGCTGTACGAAGAGCCCCTCGCAAGAGGGGCTTTTTTGTGGATGTCGCAGACCTGTAGGAGCGAAGCTCGCTCGCGATGAACGATTACACGGTAATCCAGACGAATCGTGAAGTGACCATCGCGAGCAAGCTTTGCTCCTGCTGAGGGGCAAAAGAAAACCCCCGGCAAGCCAGAGGCCTGTCGGGGGTTCGGATAAGCGCCTTTCGACGCCTACCGGCTCAGCTTATTGGCAAGCTTCGCAATCCGGCTCGTCGATGGCGCAAGCCTTCGGTACTGGAGCAGGACCGGCAGGCGCTGCCAGGACCGAGTCGTCACCGTGGTTGCCGCCGCTGGAAACAGCGTTCAGCTTGCCGGTGTTGATGGTCGACT
>NZ_RCNW01000377.1:0-1715 GCF_004307605.1 Pseudomonas sp. Sample_24 | reverse complement strand
CGACACGCAGTCCGAAGGTTTCCGAGCGCGTGGCCCCGAAGGCCGCCGATCCGCAGCCGCAGAAGAAAAAGCGCGATGACGATGATGGCCCGGACTTCGCCACACTGTTTCGCGCCTGGATTGAAAGCCATCGTGCCAGCTTGCTGGACAGCTTGCGCCGCCTGGGCAAGCAGCCGATCGGCAGCTTTTTCACCTGCATGGTGATGGCCGTTGCCCTGAGCTTACCCATGGGGCTGTCACTTTTGCTAAGTAACGTCGAGCGTCTGGGCGGTTCCTGGCAGCGTGCGGCGCAGATCTCCCTGTACCTGCAACTCGAAGCCAGCCCGGCTGAAGGTGAATCCCTGCGTGAGCAGATCAAGGCCATGCCCGGTGTGGCGGATGCCGAGTACGTGGGGCGTGATCAGGCTCTGGAAGAGTTCCAGCAGCAGTCCGGCCTGGGCGATGCGCTCAAGGAGTTACCGGAGAACCCGCTGCCCGGCGTGGTCCTGGTGACGCCGAACGAAGTCGACAAGCCTGCACTTGAAGCATTAAGACAAAAACTTTCCGAACTGCCCAGGGTACAACAGGCGCAACTTGATCTAGTCTGGGTCGAGCGTCTGGCAGCCATCCTCAAGCTCGGTGACCGCTTTGTCTTTGGTCTGACCGTGCTTCTGGTTTCTGCATTACTTTTGGTGATAGGCAATACCATTCGTCTTCATATTGAAAACCGCCGCACCGAGATAGAAGTGATTAAACTCGTGGGCGGCACTGACAGCTATGTGCGCAGGCCCTTTCTCTATATGGGTGCGTTGTATGGTTTCGGTGCAGGGCTGCTTTCCTGGGGGCTGTTGGCGTTTGGTCTGGACTGGCTGAACGATGCGGTCGTCGGGCTGGCCGGTTTGTATGGCAGCGATTTCGCGCTGGCCGGCGTACCGGTCGCCGATGGTCTGTCTCTCTTGCTTGGCGCGGTGCTGTTGGGTTATATCGGTGCATGGATTGCAGTCGCACGTCATCTCAGGGAGTTGGCGCCGAAGTAGAATCTTTTTTGCGCGTGATTGACCTTGCAGTTTTTAGGGGAACTTGTCTTTTGGTTTCCGGTCAATTTTCGCAGTGCCACTGGCACGAGTATGTAAGTCGGAGGTTTTTTCGTATGACCAATTCTTTGCAGCCTGCATATGCTCTGGTCCCGGGTGCGAACCTGGAGGCCTATGTGCACACCGTCAACAGCATTCCATTGCTGACGCCGGAGCAGGAGCGTGAACTGGCCGAGAGTCTCTATTATGAGCAGGATCTTGAGGCGGCTCGGCAGATGGTGCTCGCCCACCTGCGTTTTGTCGTACATATCGCCCGTAGCTATTCCGGCTACGGCCTGGCTCAGGCTGACCTGATCCAGGAAGGCAACGTCGGCCTGATGAAGGCCGTGAAGCGCTTCAACCCGGAAATGGGCGTGCGCCTGGTGTCCTTTGCCGTTCACTGGATCAAGGCGGAAATCCACGAATTCATCCTGCGCAACTGGCGCATCGTGAAAGTCGCGACCACCAAGGCCCAGCGCAAGCTGTTCTTCAATCTGCGCAGCCAGAAAAAGCGTCTGGCCTGGTTGAACAACGAGGAAGTCCATCGTGTGGCGGAAAGCCTCGGTGTAGAGCCTCGGGAAGTGCGTGAGATGGAAAGTCGCCTGACTGGCCACGACATGGCCTTCGACCCGGCTGCCGAAGCCGACGACGACAGTGCGTTCC
>NZ_RCNW01000190.1:0-12129 GCF_004307605.1 Pseudomonas sp. Sample_24 | reverse complement strand
AGATCACCCAGCAGCTGCGCTTCATCTTTATCGGCCTCAAGCACTGGCAAGGGCTCGGCAGCACGGAGTAAACCTGCTGCCCATCGGAGAACGATCATTGGAAGACCTCAACTCCCTCTACTACTTCACCCAAGTGGTCGAGCACGGTGGCTTCGCCCCGGCCGGGCGGGCGCTGGACATGCCCAAATCCAAGCTCAGCCGGCGCATTGCCGACCTTGAGGAGCGCCTCGGTGTACGCCTGTTGCACCGCACCAGCCGCCACTGCTCGCTGACCGAGGTCGGCCAGGCCTATTACCAGCGCTGCCTGGCCATGCGCGTGGAAGCCGAAGGTGCCGCCGAGATCATCGAACGCAACCGCAGCGAACCCCGCGGGCTGGTGCGCATCAGTTGCCCGACCACCCTGCTGAACTTCTGGGTCGGGCCGATGCTGTCGCGCTTCATGCTCAAGTATCCGCAGGTGGAACTGTTCATCGAGAGCACCAACCGTCGCGTCGATCTGCTGCATGAAGGCATCGACGTCGCCCTGCGCGTGCGCTTTCCGCCACTGGAAAACACCGACATGGTGATGAAGGTGCTGGGCAACAGCACCCAGTGCCTGGTCGGCCACCCGAGGTACCTTGAACAACTGCCGCCAGGTTTCGACCCAAAGGTGCTCAGCCAATTGCCGAGCGTGCATTGGGGCAGTGTGCAGCGTGAATATCAATGGGAGCTGATCCAGGGTGAGGACATGAGCCACAGCATTGTCATCCCCCACACGCCGCGCATGGTCACCGACGACCTGTTCGCCCTGCGTCACTTTGTGGTGGCCGGCGTGGGTATTGCTCACTTGCCACGGGTGGCAGTGCGCGAGGACCTGGCCGAAGGCCGGCTGGTGGAATTGTTGCCGGGCTGGCATCCGCGTTGCGGCATTGTGCATGCGATCTTCCCGTCGCGACGCGGGCTGCTGCCGTCGGTGCGCTCGCTGATCGACCATCTGGCCGAGGAATTCAGCGTCAGCGACATGGCGTAAAACCCTCTGCGGCGTGCCCCCGGCCTATCAGCCAATCGACGTGAAAAAAGGGGACCCTTAGCGGTCCCCGTTACCATCAGAACGCAAAGCAGGAACAACCCAACGCTCCCCAAAACCCCTGGTAGTCGTTGACCGGCACACTCGAGTGTCGGGCCCGTTCATGGCTGTGAGCATGCACCCCGCAAGGCCCTACACACTGATGCGCCGCCAATGCAAGCGACGGCGTACCCGCGCGCCAGTGCCCTGGCACTTTGGCCACCGGCGACCACTCGGGCAGTACCGGCACCTGCGCAGGTCCCAGCTTGTCGAATTCGCCAGCGCCGTACACCACCTTGCCGTCGACAATGGTCAACACCGACTCGATGCCCTTGATCGCTTCTTCGTCGACACTGAAAAAATCCAGCGACAAGGCCGCCAGGTCCGCCATCTGGCCGACCTTGATCTGGCCTTTCTTGCCCTGCTCGCTGGAGAACCAGGCGCTGCCGTGGGTGAACAGTTGCAGCGCGGTTTCGCGACTCAGGCCTTCCGGATAAAGCGCCATGCCGCCAACGGTCTTGCCGCTGACCAGCCAGTACAGCGACGTCCACGGGTTATAGCTCGACACTCGGGTGGCATCGGTGCCGGCGCCTACCGGGATGCCTTCGGCGAGCATGCGCTGGATCGGTGGGGTTTTCTCGGCAGCCTTGGCGCCGTAGCGATCGACAAAGTACTCGCCCTGGAAGGCCATGCGGTCCTGGATCGCGATACCACCGCCCAGCGCGCGCACCCGCTCGATGTTCTGCGAGCTGATGGTTTCGGCGTGGTCGAAAAACCACGGCAGGCCATTGAACGGAATGTCGCGGTTGACCTTCTCGAACACATCGAGCATGCGCGAGATCGATTCGTTGTAGGTGGCATGCAGGCGGAACGGCCAGCGCTGCTCGACCAGATGGCGCACCACCGGCTCCAGTTCCTGCTCCATGGTTTGCGGCAGATCGGGACGCGGCTCCAGGAAGTCTTCGAAGTCGGCTGCGGAGAACACCAGCATTTCGCCAGCGCCGTTGTGACGCAGGAAGTCGGTGCCGTCACCAGGCTTGACTTTCGCGCTCCAGTTCTTGAAGTCGGCGAGTTCTTCCTTGGGCTTCTGGGTGAACAGGTTGTAGGCGATGCGTACGGTCAACTGGCCCCTGTCGGCCAGCTCCTGGATGACCTGGTAATCATCCGGATAGTTCTGGTAGCCACCGCCGGCGTCAATGGCGCTGGTCAGGCCGAGGCGGTTGAGTTCGCGCATGAACTGGCGGGTCGAATTGACCTGGTATTCCAACGGCAGCTTCGGCCCCTTGGCCAGGGTGGCGTAGAGGATCATCGCGTTGGGGCGCGCGATCAGCAGGCCGGTCGGTTCGCCGAACTTGTTGCGCTGGATCTCGCCACCGGGCGGGTTCGGCGTGTCCTTGGTGTAGCCCACGGCCTTGAGCGCAGCGCGATTGAGCAGTGCGCGGTCGTAAAGGTGCAGCAGGAACACCGGGGTATCGGGCGCAGCCTGATTGATTTCTTCCAGGGTCGGCATGCGTTTTTCGGCGAACTGGAATTCGTTCCAGCCACCCACCACGCGCACCCACTGCGGCGTCGGTGTACGGGCGGCCTGATCCTTGAGCAGGCGCAGGGCGTCGGCCACCGAGGGCACGCCTTCCCAACGCAGCTCCAGATTGTAGTTGAGGCCGCCGCGAATCAGGTGCAGGTGGGAGTCGTTCAGACCCGGGATGACCGTACGCCCCTTGAGGTCGATGATTTGCGTGGCCGAGCTTTTGTGGGCCATGGCCTCGCCATCCGTGCCGACGGCAATGAAGCGGCCGTCCTTGATGGCGACCGCCGTTGCCATCGGCTTCTCACGGTCCACCGTGTGCAGTTTGCCGTTGAACAGGATGAGGTCGGCGGTCATCGAGCCTGCCTGACTGGACGCGTAGGCGGAACCCGAGCTGGAAAATGGCAGGGCGGACCAGAGCGCTCCGGCAGCACCGAGAATGGTGCTGTTGGCCAGGAACTGGCGGCGGCTCTTGTCGTTGGAGTCTTGGGGCATGATGTTCTCCATCTGGATGCGGCAGCGGTGGGCACGACTGCGAAGCATGCCGGGCAATGCTCGTCAGGAATTGGATGGATGTGCGGCGCGACAGCACACCGCCCGGGACAACGATAGTCGGTGTCCCGGGCGGCAGCGGATTACTTGGCGCTATTGAAGGCGTTGTAGCTGGTCATCAGGTTGCGGTAGTCCGGGATGTGGTTGGAGCACAGCGCGGCCAGGCCTTCGATATCGTTGCGCCAGTCGCGGTGCAGCTCGCAGGCCACGCCGAACCAGGTCATCAGTTGTGCACCGGCCTGGCTCATGCGGTCATGCGCGGCATCGCGGGTCATCTGGTTGAACGTACCGGAGGCGTCGGTGACCACAAACACGTCGAACTCTTCTTCCAGCGCAGCCAGGGCCGGGAACGCTACGCAGACTTCGGTCACGACACCGGCGATGATCAGCTGTTTCTTGCCGGTGGCCTTCACGGCCTTGACGAAATCTTCGTTGTCCCAGGCGTTGATCTGACCAGGGCGGGCAATGTAAGGAGCATCCGGGAACAGCGCTTTCAGCTCAGGCACCAGCGGGCCATTGGGGCCTTGCTCGAAACTGGTGGTGAGGATGGTTGGCAGGTTGAAGAACTTGGCCAGGTCAGCCAGGGCCAGCACGTTGTTCTTGAACGCATCCGGCTCGATGTCGCGGACCAGCGACAGCAGGCCTGCCTGGTGGTCGACCAGCAGTACAGCAGCGTCGTCTTTGTTCAGGCGGTTGTATTTGAATTTGGTCATGGCTGTAGCTCCTAAGGTTTCGCTTTCAGTAGTGGGTTGTGTTTCGCGTTGATGGGAGAAGATTAAAACCATGACGTTTTGCGCGGTAGACAGTGAAAATTGTCCTTAGCGTTCTATTTTGTGAACGATAGACGGACAGGCTTTGTTTTCGCCACAAAACGGTGCCGCACTGCCGTGTCACGCCCCAAGACGATGCATAGCACTCGACACATCCGAATCAATCCCACGTTTCCGACAGTCATTTCCTACACATCCTCTGATTGGCAAGGCCCTTGCTCTGACCTCGCTACTGTCAATTGCTGGAAGCTTTCCGATGCTGGTGATTCATCGCAGAATCGACCCTCAACCCATGTGGGCCGCCGAGTTGCACCTGACGTTCGAAGCCCGGAGCAAAAGCCGCCTGCGCTGTTTCAGTGCCGAGGGTGAAGACGTCGGCTTGTTTCTGGAGCGCGGGCAATCGCCGCTGTACGACGGCGAATGTCTCCAGGCCGAAGACGGGCGCATCGTTCGTGTCTGTGCCCGCCCCGAACAACTGCTGCACGTGACCTGCGCCAATGCCTTCGAACTGACCCGCGCCGCGTATCACTTGGGCAATCGCCACGTTGCCCTGCAAGTCGGTGACGGTTGGCTGCGCCTGCTCGACGATTACGTGCTCAAGGCCATGCTCGAACAACTGGGCGCCCATGCCGAAAACATCGAAGCCCCGTTCCAGCCGGAACACGGTGCCTACGGCGGTGGCCATCACCATTCGCGCCACGGCGATGAAGATTTCAATTACCCGCCCAAGCTCCATCAGTTCGGCGTGCGCCTGTGAACCCCGCCTGGGCATTGCTGCGCCTGGCCAGTCCGCAATTGCCGATCGGCGGCTACAGCTATTCCCAAGGTCTGGAAATGGCAGTGGAGAACGGCCGTGTCCATGACCCGGACAGCGCGCGGCGCTGGATAAGCGATCAACTGCTGCTCAATCTCGCCCGTTTCGAGGCGCCGCTGTTGCTCGCCCATTGCGTTGCCGCCGCCGAGGAAAACTGGAGCGAATTGCTGCAACGTTGTGAAGAACACCGCGCCAGCCGGGAAACCCGCGAACTGCATCAGGAAAGCCGGCAGATGGGTTACTCCCTGCAACAACTGCTCACCGGCCTGCCGGAGCTCGATGCAGCGGCCCGCGCCTTTCTGCAGCAACGCCCCGAGCCGCACCTGGCCCTGGGCTGGGCGCTGGCCGCCCGCGCCTGGCGGATCAGCCCGCAGGATGCGCTGGCCGCCTGGCTCTGGAGCTGGCTTGAGAATCAATTGGCGGTGCTGATGAAAACCCTGCCGCTGGGCCAGCAAGCCGCCCAGCGCCTGACCAGCGAACTGCTGCCGCTGCTGCAACAAGCCCAGCAGAGCGCCAGCCAGATCAACCCCGAACACTATGGCAGCGCCGCGTTTGGCCTGTCCCTGGCCTGTATGGCCCATGAACGGCAGTACAGCCGTCTGTTCCGTTCCTAGGGCCTGTTACTTTGGAGAACTACATGAACACTCAACCTCTGCGCGTAGGCATTGGCGGCCCGGTCGGTTCCGGCAAAACCGCCCTGACCCTGGCCCTGTGCCTGGCCCTGCGCGACCGTTACAACCTGGCCGTCGTGACCAATGACATCTATACCCGCGAAGACGCTGATTTTCTGGTGCGCAATGAAGCACTGGCACCGGAACGCATCATTGGCGTGGAGACTGGCGGTTGCCCACACACGGCCATTCGCGAAGACGCCTCGATCAATCTCGAAGCCGTGGATCAACTCAACCGCCGTTTTCCAGGGCTGGACCTGATTCTCGTGGAGTCCGGTGGCGACAATCTATCGGCCACTTTCAGCCCGGAACTGTCGGACCTGACCATCTACGTGATCGACGTTTCCGCAGGCGACAAGCTGCCACGCAAAGGCGGGCCGGGCATCTGCAAATCCGATCTGCTGGTGATCAACAAGATCGACCTGGCGCCCCTGGTGGGCGCATCGCTGACCCTGATGGACAGCGACACCACACGCATGCGCAACGGCAAACCGTTTGTCTTCAGCAACCAGAAAACCGGCCAGGGCCTGGAAGACATCATTGCCTTCATTGAGCGCCAAGGCTTGCTGACCGCCGCCTGATCAAGATTTATTCACAAGGAAGCTTCCATGACACTCAAACGCATTCTGGCCGCCGCGGCCCTGTTGCTGACCCCTGCCCTCGCTTTTGCCCACCCGGGGCACGGCGACAATGGCTTGATCGCCGGTATCAGTCACCCGATCGGCGGCCTCGATCACTTGCTGGCAATGCTCGCGGTCGGCCTTTGGGCGGCACAACAAAAAGGCGCGGCGCGCTGGGCGCTGCCCTGCACTTTCGTCGCGACCATGCTGATCGGTGGCCTGCTGGGCTTTGAAGGGCTGAACCTGCCGGCACTGGAAAGCGGGATTGCCGCGTCGGTCCTGGCGCTGGGCCTGGCAGTAGCGCTGGCGGTGCGTCCACCGTTGAGCCTGGCGATGGTTGCCACGGCATTGTTTGCCTTGTTCCATGGCGTGGCCCATGGCCTGGAACTGCCGGACATGTCCAGCCCGTGGACGTATGCCGCCGGGTTCGTTGCGGCAACCGCTGCCTTGCATGCGGCGGGTTATGCGCTGGTGCGGGTATTGCCGCAGGCTGCTGCACCGTTGGTGCGACTGGCGGGTGCAGCTTCGGCGGCGACTGGGGTCTGGTTGTTGGCGGGCTGAATTTCTGGCGTTTGTCAGCCTCATCGCGGGCAAGCCATGCTCCTACAGGTCCTGTGTTGATCGTTCCCACGCTCTGCGTGGGAATGCACCCCGGGACGCTCCGCGTCCCAAAAGGCCGAACGCCGAGCGTCCGTTGAGGCATTCCCACGCAGAGCGTGGGAACGATCGATAGAGTTTGCACTTAACCTGTGGGAGCTGGCTTGCCAGCGATGGCGGTCGGAAAGACACCACATCTCTCAGGCCTGCTACCATGTCGCGCAACCAAACCTGCCGTGACGACGCCAGCCAATGCCGCATGTTCCCCGCTCTGCCTCCCACCCTGAATTGACCGCCCTGTTCGCCTCGGTGCAACAGCACTTTGAAGGTGTGATCGTGCCACTTTGGCAAGGTCCCGGCTGGAATGCCGACATGGCGTTGCCGTATGAAGCACTGGACGCCGCGCATCATCCGTTGCCTGCACAACGCTACCGGGCCATGGCCTGTGCACGCCAGTTGTATCTGTTTGCCAGTCTGATCGGCCAGGTACCGGCCGCCGAAGAGCGCGCGGCGGCGCTGTTTCGTTCCTTGCAACGACACTTTCACGACGCCGAGCACGGCGGCTGGTTCTACAGCATCGATCCGCAGGGTGCACCGCTGGATCAGCGCAAAGACCTCTACACCCACGCCTTCATCCTGTTCGCCTGTGCCCATTATTGGGACAAGGTCCGCGAACCGTTGGTGGAATCTGTACTCAACGCCGCGCTGGAAGTCATCGCCCGGCGCTTTTCCACAGGCGACGGCCTGTACGAAGCCAGCCTCGATAGAGACTGGTCGTCGCTCGGCAGCGGCCCCCTGCAAAACCCGTTGATGCACTTGGCCGAAGCCTTCCTCGCTACGTTGTCGGTGCGCGAAGACATTGCCGTGCAGCGCGCGCTCATCGAGTTATGCACAGCCATGCAGAAACGCTTCGTCGACCCGCAACACGGCGTATTGATGGAGAAACCGCTGGGAACTGTGGATAACTGGTTCGAGCCGGGGCATCAGTTCGAATGGTATTTCTTGCTGGAGTCTTCAGTGCTGCTGCGCGGATCGAAACTGCATGCCTCACTGGAACGCGCCTTTGCCTTTACCGAGCAACTGGGCGTGGATCAATCCTGCGGCGCGATACGCGCCATGCTCGACCTCGGACCTGACGGCGGCTCGCGAGATGCAACCCAGCGTATCTGGGCTCAGGCTGAATACCTGCGGGCATTGACACTGCGACCGCACAGCGAAGCCACGGTGTTGCGCCAATTGCAGGCGCTGCAACAGCATTTTCTGCATGCCGGTGGCTGGCACGAATGCCGCGACGAACACGGCGAAGTCAGCCGTCGGGACATGCCGTCGACCACGCCTTATCACCTGGCAACCTGTTATCGCGGGCTTGCCGATTATCTTCGCTGATGTTTGGTCGCAATCGCGGGCAAGCCCGCGATTGGCCGTCACACGCTCTTAAGCCTTGCCACCACTGCGATCAATCGCAAAACCGGCCCATGCCTGGCTGACCGGCATCAGTTCCAGGCTGTTGATGTTGATGTGCGCCGGAGCATTGAGGACCCAGAAAATGGTGTCGGCAATGTCTTGCGGCTGGATCGGCTCGGCACCGGCGTAGGTCGCGTTATACCGTTCCTGATCACCGGCAAAACGCACCAGCGAAAACTCGCTCTCGCACAGGCCCGGCTCGATGTTGCTGACCCGCACGCCTGTGCCCTGCAAATCGCAGCGCAGGTTCAGCGAAAACTGCTTAACGAAGGCCTTGGTTGCGCCGTACACATGGCTGCCCGGATACGGATAGTTGCCGGCGACGGAACCCAGGTTGACGATGCCGGCACCACGACCGTGGGCGATCAGGCGCGGCAACAGCAGTCGGGTGCTGTACATCAAACCTTTGACGTTGGTGTCGACCATCGTGTCCCAATCGTCGAGATCGCACTTGGGAGCCGGATCGACGCCCAGCGCCAGGCCGGCGTTGTTGATCAGCCCGCGCAGTTTGGCGAAGGACGGCGGCAGGTTGGCAATGGCTTGTTCCATCGCCTGGCGATCCCGTACATCAAGCACCAGGCCATGCACTTCAGTCTGCTTCGACAACTCGGCGCACAGCGCATTGAGGCGTTCTTCACGACGACCGGTCAGCACCAGTTTCCAGCCCGCCTCGGCAAAACGACGGGCACAGGCTTCACCAAAACCGGAAGTCGCGCCGGTAATAAACAGGGTGTTGGACATCGTGTTCTCCTTGCTTCGGCTGTCGGTCAGCCATGGGAATAGACAATCAACGGGCAGCATGCCCGGCCTTGCTCACACGGGCAACCACCGCGAGCCTGTTCAAAAAATGATCTAATCGCGCAACGCCTTACCCTCCGTGGCTTGCAGCCATGTGCCCGCACGTTATCCACAGGCCGGTCCACAGTCTTTGGGGGCAAGTGGAAAAGCTGCAAGCCGCTGTCCACAAGGCTTTGCGCGGGGTTTTGAAACTTTTTTGCTTGACCCTCAAGCACCTGCTGTGTAGCCCATGGCCATTTTCATGACTGACAGGTCAAACCAACGATGGCGCCAAGCCAGCAACCACGGCCTTCAGCCGAGTCTTTCCAGAGTTTAGTCACAGACTTATCCACAGGCTTGTGCACACCCGATTCGCTGATTTTCACTGCCAACAAAAAGGTTGACAAAGTGCTCTTTCAGCCAAGTAAAAACCACTGATCAAAAAACAACCACACCTCTGCACGCCACGGTTTCAAAGGCCTTCAGCCAGCTACTCCCACGTTATTCACAGCCAGCTCCACAGTAATCGGGGACAAGTCAAAACCGTGACAAAACAACTATTTGCAGCGGCTTTATGTCGCGGTTTGGGAGCTCTTGAATATTGTTTTCCACAATTTCCCGGAGGCACGCCAAAAACCCTGTGGGAGCGAGCTTGCTCGCGATAGCGGTTTGTCAGTCAACATCAATATTGGCTGATAGATTGCTATCGCGAGCAAGCTCGCTCCCACAGGGTTTAGTGGTGTTTGGGAGATGTAAAAAAGCCCCGGCGATTGCGCGCCGGGGCTTGTGCATAACCCACTGAAACTCAGTGGCCGCCGAGGTAAGCGTTACGCACATCCTCGTTGACCAGCAACTCCTTGCCAGTGCCGGTCATGCGGATTTCGCCGTTGACCATCACGTAAGCCCGGTCCGACAACCGCAGGGCATGGTTGGCGTTCTGCTCGACCAGGAAGATGGTCATGCCGGTTTGCGCCAGTTCCCGCAGGGTGGCGAAAATCTGCTTCACCACAATGGGTGCCAGGCCGAGGCTGGGCTCATCGAGCAACAGCAATTTCGGCCGACTCATCAGCGCACGGGCGATGGCGAGCATTTGCTGTTCACCGCCGGACATGGTCATTGCGCGCTGGGTGCGCCGTTCTTCAAGTCGCGGAAACAACTTGAACATGCGTTGCATGTCCTCCTTGGCGTACTTGTCACCAATCGGAATGGTGCCCATCAGCAGGTTTTCCTCGACGGTCATGTCGGGGAACACCCGCCGCCCTTCCGGCGACTGTGCAATGCCGTTGGAGGCGATGTAGTGCGACGACTTGTGGGTAATGTTCACGCCTTGGTAGAGGATCTGCCCGTCCGCCGCGCGCGGCTGACCGAAGATCGACATCAGCAGGGTCGACTTGCCCGCGCCGTTGGAGCCGATGAGGCTGACGGTTTCCCCTTCGTTGATATGCAGCGAGACTTTCTTCAGGGCCTGGATCGGCCCGTAAAACACGTCCAGTTCCTTGAGTTCGAGGATGGGTTGGGTCATACCACTTCCTCTTCGTCGGCGCCCAGGTAGGCGGCAATCACTTTCGGATCGTGTCGAATCGCTTCAGGCCCGCCCTCGGCGATGACAACGCCGTGGTCCAGTACAACGATGTGGTCGGAAATACTCATTACCATGCCCATGTCGTGTTCGATCAGCACCACGGTCAGATCGTGCTCGTCGCGCAGCAGCCGGATCATCGCGCTCAGCGCTTCGGTTTCCTGAGGGTTGAGGCCAGCGGCCGGTTCGTCGAGGCAGATGATCTGCGGACGGGTACACATGGCCCGGGCGATTTCCAGACGGCGTTGCTGGCCGTAGGACAGTTCACCGGCCAGGCGGTTGGCGCAGTCCACCAGGTCCACCACTTCCAGCCAGTAGAACGCGTGGTCCAGCGCATCGCTTTCGGCCTTGCGATAGCCCTTGGTGTTGAGAATGCCAGCCAGCATGCTGCGGTTGACCCACATGTGCTGGGCCACCAGCAGGTTTTCCAGCACCGACATTTCCTTGAACAGGCGAATGTTCTGGAAAGTCCGCGCCAGCCCGGCACGGTTCACCAGGTGCGTGCCGCCGAACATCTTGTAGCGCAGCCGGGTGATGAAGTTTTTAGGCGAGACGAAATCGGTCGGTTTGAACGATTCGCCGAGCAACTGGATGACGTTGGTCCTTTCGCCACGCACATTGAGTTCGATCTTGCCGCCGGAAGCCTTGTAGAACCCGGTCAGGCAGTTGAACACCGTGGTCTTGCCGGCGCCATTGGGACCGATCAGGGCGAAGATCGAGTTGCGTTTGACCTGCAGGCTGACATCGTTCAACGCCTTGATGCCGCCGAAGTGCATCATCAGCTTTTCGACACTGAGTACGACTTCGCTCATGGCGCTACTCCTTTACGCGGGGTCACACCGGTGCGGCTGATCCGAATCAGGCCACGCGGTCGCCAGATCATCATCAACACCATCAGGATGCCGAACAACAGCACGCGGTACTCGGCGAAGCCACGCAGCAGTTCCGGGGCGACAGTCAGCACGAAGGCAGCAATCACCACACCAATGGTCGAGCCCATGCCACCCAGTACCACGATGGCGAGGATCAGGGCCGATTCGAAGAACGTGAACGAGGTCGGGTTGACGAAGCCCTGATAAGTGGCAAAAAACACGCCCGCCAGACCTGCCGTCGATGCACCGATGGTGAACGCCGAGAGCTTGACCAAAACGTGGTTCAGGCCCATGGAGCGGCAGGCGATCTCGTCTTCGCGCAGCGCTTCCCAGGCACGACCGACCGGCATCTTCACCAGGCGATGCTTGATGTACAGCACAGCCAGTACCACGAGGAACAACACCGCGTAGATGAAGTAGTACTTCACGTCCGGGTTATAGGCGATGCCGAAGAACTCATGGAACGGTACACCACCGTCCTTCGCCCGCTTGCCGAATTCCAGGCCGAAGAAAGTCGGCAGTGGTGCCGGCATGCCATTCGGACCGCCAGTCAGCGACAGCCAGTTATTGAGGACCAGACGGATGATTTCACCGAAGCCCAGGGTCACGATTGCCAGATAGTCACCGTGCAGACGCAGCACCGGGAAACCGAGGATGCAACCGGCCAGCCCCGCCGTGATCGCCGCCAGCGGCAGCACCGTCCAGAAGCCCAGCCCGAGGTATTGATAACCGAGTGCCAGACCATAGGCGCCGATGGCGTAGAACGCCACATAACCGAGGTCGAGCAAGCCGGCCAGGCCGACCACGATGTTCAGCCCCAGGCCCAGCAGCACGTAGATCAGC
>NZ_RCNW01000456.1:0-1723 GCF_004307605.1 Pseudomonas sp. Sample_24 | reverse complement strand
GGAGCCTCCAGGGATTCAGTTTGTTGGAATATTGAGCGTTATCATGGCGACAGCGTTCAGTATTTACAACACTTTGACCTGAATCCTGTTCGGCGAAGCGACTTCCGGCGCTTCAGTCCCCGGAATAGAGCATCGGCACCCGACGCAGGTTGCAGAAGATCTGATAAGGAATCGTGCCGGCGGCAATGGCCACGTCGCTGGCCAGGATGTTTTTGCCCCACAACTCGACGGTCGAGCCCAGTCCCGCTTGCGGGATATCGGTCAGGTCGACACACAACATGTCCATCGACACCCGACCGATCAACTGGCTGCGCTGCCCAGCCACCAGCACCGGTGTGCCGGTTGGCGCCAAGCGCGGGTAACCATCGGCATACCCCATGGCCACCACGCCGACGCGCATGGGTTTTGGAGTAATGAATTTCGCCCCGTAACCTATCGGCTCGCCAGCCGGCAGTTCACGCACGCAGATCACTTTCGACTCCAGCGTCATCACCGGTTGCAGGCGCGAGGCCACGGTGTTGGCCTCCTCAAAAGGCGTGGCGCCGTAGAGCATGATGCCCGGGCGAACCCAGTCACTGGGAATCTGCGGCCAGCCCAGCACAGCCGGCGAGTTACGCAGGCTGATTTCAGCGGACAAGCCCTGGCGCGCCGCTTCGAATACCGCCGCCTGCTCGACACTGGCCTGGCTGTTCAATTCATCGGCACGGGCGAAGTGGCTCATCAGCACGATTTTCGCGACATTGCCGCTGGCCAGCAGCCGTTGATAGCCTGCTTGATAATCCTTCGGATGCAGGCCCACCCGGTGCATGCCCGAATCGAGTTTGAGCCAGACGATGATCGGCTTGTTCAGCGCAGCCTTTTCGATCGCCTCGAGCTGCCACAGCGAATGCACCACGCACCAGAAATCATGCTCGACGATCAGCGACAGCTCATCGGCTTCGAAAAAACCTTCCAGCAACAACACCGGCACGCGAATACCCGCAGCGCGCAGTTCCAGGGCCTCTTCGATACAGGCGACGGCAAAACCGTCCGCCTCGCCTTCCAGGGCCTGGGCGCAACGCACCGCGCCATGGCCGTAGGCATCGGCCTTGATCACCGCAAGGGCTTTGGCGCCGGTGATTTCACGGGCGATCTGGTAGTTGTGACGCAGGGCTTGGAGGTCGATCAGGGCACGGGCAGGGCGCATGGCGGCAGACTTCTGGTCGGTCGTTTCGAAGAACCGGCACTGGCGGACGGCGTGAACCGTTACCAGCGCCGGGGGAGGAATCTCTGGCTTGAAGCGCAGCGGCTATAACCGCGAGCTCATCGTGTCATTGGTGAGCTGGCGCCGGACTGACATGTTTTGCAGTCTCTTGGGTTTTGTTGCCATAACGGGAAATATCCAGGCCTTCGGCGCTGATCTGTGGCTTTTTCTTGGCCATCAGGTCCGCCAGCAAGCGACCCGAACCGCACGCCATGGTCCAGCCGAGAGTGCCGTGACCGGTGTTCAGGAACAGGTTCTTGAACGGGGTGGCGCCAACGATCGGGGTACCGTCCGGCGTGGTCGGACGCAGGCCGGTCCAGAAACTGGCCTCGGCCAGATTGCCGCCCTGAGGATAAAGGTCATTGACGATCATCTCCAGGGTTTCGCGCCGACGAGGGTTCAGTGACAGATCAAAACCGGCGATCTCCGCCATGCCGCCGACGCGGATGCGGTTGTCGAAACGGGTGATCGCGACCTTGT
>NZ_RCNW01000032.1:11169-12293 GCF_004307605.1 Pseudomonas sp. Sample_24 | reverse complement strand
CCGGAAAAGATTTCCCCTTCCGCGCTGACGATATCGCAATGGACTGTCATAGCCATCTGATTGCCTCAACCTAAATTAGCGCCCGTTGCCGGGCGCCGGGATTACAGTTTCTTGGCTTTCTCGATCGCTTCTTCGATGCCGCCAACCATGTAGAACGCTTGTTCTGGCAGGTGGTCGTAGTCACCGTTGAGGATGCCTTTGAAGCCAGCAATGGTGTCTTTCAGGGAAACGTATTTACCCGAAGCACCGGTGAAGACTTCAGCCACGAAGAACGGCTGCGACAAGAAACGCTGGATCTTACGAGCACGGTTTACCAACTGCTTGTCGGCTTCCGACAGCTCGTCCATACCCAGGATCGCAATGATGTCCTTCAGTTCTTTGTAACGCTGCAGAACGTACTGAACGCCGCGAGCGGTGTCGTAGTGGTCCTGGCCGATCACGTTCGGGTCCAGCTGGCGCGAAGTCGAGTCGAGTGGATCAACCGCCGGGTAGATACCCAGGGAAGCGATGTCACGGGACAGAACGACGGTAGCGTCCAAGTGGGCGAAGGTGGTCGCTGGCGACGGGTCGGTCAAGTCGTCCGCAGGTACGTATACCGCTTGGATCGAAGTGATCGAACCTTCCTTGGTCGAAGTGATACGTTCTTGCAGAACGCCCATCTCTTCAGCCAGGGTCGGCTGGTAACCTACTGCCGAAGGCATACGGCCCAGCAGTGCGGATACTTCAGTACCGGCCAGGGTGTAACGATAGATGTTGTCGACGAACAGCAGAACGTCGTTACCTTCGTCACGGAACTTCTCGGCCATGGTCAGGCCGGTCAGTGCTACGCGCAGACGGTTTCCCGGCGGCTCGTTCATCTGACCGTAAACCAGTGCCACTTTGTCCAGAACGTTGGAATCCTTCATCTCGTGGTAGAAGTCGTTACCCTCACGAGTACGCTCACCCACACCGGCGAACACGGAATAACCGCTGTGCTCGATGGCGATGTTACGGATCAGTTCCATCATGTTTACGGTTTTGCCTACACCGGCACCACCGAACAGACCGACTTTACCGCCCTTGGCGAACGGGCAAACCAGGTCGATAACCTTGATGCCGGTTTCCAGCAGGTCGTTGCCGCCTGC
>NZ_RCNW01000032.1:4666-11069 GCF_004307605.1 Pseudomonas sp. Sample_24 | reverse complement strand
TGTACAGTCAGCGCGTTGTAGATGCTCGGTACGCTGTCGCGTGGAAATTCCACGTCGATAACGGCGCCGATGATTTGAACGATACGTCCGCTACTCATAGCTGGATCCTCTGAATATTTGAACCGTTAAACCGCGGCAGCGCCGCCGACGATTTCCGAGATCTCTTGGGTGATCGCAGCCTGACGCGCCTTGTTGTAGACCAGCTGCAAATCGCTGATCAAATCACCGGCGTTGTCGGTAGCGTTCTTCATCGCGATCATCCGCGCAGCTTGTTCAGCCGCGTTGTTCTCGACCACCGCCTGGTAGACCTGCGACTCCACGTAACGGACCATCAAGCCGTCCAGCAGCTCCTTGGCATCCGGTTCGTAGAGATAGTCCCAGTGGTGCTTGAGGTCTTGATCCGGGGTTGCCACCAGTGGAATCAACTGCTCCACGGTAGGCTGTTGCGTCATGGTGTTGATGAACTTGTTGGACACCACGGACAGGCGGTCAATACGGCCGTCCAGGTAGGCATCCAGCATCACCTTGACGCTGCCGATCAGATCATTGATCGACGGCTCTTCACCCAGGTGGCTGATAGCTGCAACGACGTTACCGCCGAAGTTGCGGAAAAAGGCCGCACCCTTGCTACCAACGACACACAGATCGATCTCGACGCCGTTTTCGCGGTTTACCGCCATGTCCTTGACCAGGGCCTTGAACAGGTTGGTGTTCAAGCCGCCGCACAGACCACGGTCACTGCTCACTACGACATAACCGACACGCTTGATTTCGCGGTCGATCATGAACGGGTGGCGGTATTCCGGGTTGGCGTTGGCCAGATGCCCAATTACCTGGCGGATACGCTCCGCATAAGGACGGCTAGCAGCCATGCGCATTTGTGCCTTGCGCATTTTGCTGACCGCCACTTTTTCCATGGCGCTGGTAATCTTTTGCGTGCTTTTGATGCTCGCAATCTTACTGCGAATCTCTTTTGCGCCTGCCATGTAACACCTATCAGGTTAGCAAGCGGGAGCCTTGCGGCTCCCGCTGCGGCTTACCAGGTTTGGGTGGCCTTGAACTTCTCGATACCGGCTTTCATGCCAGCGTCGATTTCGTCATTGAAGTCACCTTTCACGTTGATCTTCGCCATCAAATCGGCGTGATCGCGGTTGAAGAAAGCAATCAGCGCTTGCTCGAAGCTGCCGATCTTGGCGATTTCAACGTCAGTCAGGAACCCACGCTCAGCGGCATACAGCGACAGCGCCATGTCAGCGATCGACATTGGTGCGTATTGCTTCTGCTTCATCAGCTCGGTAACGCGCTGACCATGCTCAAGTTGCTTACGGGTCGCTTCGTCCAGGTCAGAAGCGAACTGGGCGAATGCCGCCAGTTCACGGTACTGAGCCAGAGCGGTACGGATACCACCGGACAGCTTCTTGATGATCTTGGTCTGAGCGGCACCACCCACACGGGATACCGAAACACCGGCGTTCACAGCAGGACGGATGCCCGAGTTGAACATGGCCGATTCCAGGAAGATCTGACCGTCAGTGATGGAAATCACGTTGGTCGGAACGAACGCGGATACGTCGCCAGCCTGGGTTTCGATGATCGGCAGTGCGGTCAGGGAACCGGTTTTGCCGGTCACTGCGCCGTTGGTGAACTTCTCTACGTATTCTTCCGAAACGCGGGATGCGCGCTCCAGCAGACGGGAGTGGAGATAGAACACGTCGCCTGGGTAAGCTTCACGGCCTGGTGGACGGCGCAGCAGCAGGGAAATCTGGCGGTAAGCCACTGCTTGCTTGGACAGATCGTCATAAACGATCAGCGCGTCTTCACCGCGGTCGCGGAAGAATTCACCCATGGTGCAACCGGAGTACGGTGCCAGGAATTGCAGCGCAGGAGATTCCGAAGCACTGGCAGCCACGATGATCGTGTTGGCCAGGGCGCCGTTTTCTTCCAGCTTGCGAACCACGTTGGCGATGGTCGATTGTTTCTGACCGATCGCAACGTAGACGCAGTAGATGCCGCTGTTCTTCTGGTTGATGATCGCGTCGATCGCCAGAGCGGTTTTACCGATCTGACGGTCACCGATGATCAGCTCACGCTGGCCACGGCCGACAGGGATCATGGCATCGACAGCCTTGTAGCCAGTCTGTACAGGCTGGTCTACCGACTTACGCCAGATCACGCCTGGAGCAACTTTCTCGACCGCGTCGGTCTGAGTGTTGTTCAGCGGACCTTTGCCATCAACTGGGTTACCCAGTGCGTCGACAACGCGACCCAGCAGTTCCTTACCAACCGGAACTTCGAGGATGCGGCCAGTGCACTTGGCGCTCATGCCTTCAGCCAGAGACTGGTATGCGCCCAATACGACGGCACCTACGGAGTCTTGCTCCAGGTTGAGTGCCATACCGAAGACGCCGCCCGGAAACTCGATCATCTCGCCGTACATGACGTCGGCCAGACCGTGAATCCGCACGATACCGTCAGATACGCTGACGACAGTGCCTTCGTTACGGGCTTGGGAGGTCACATCGAGCTTGTCGATGCGGCCCTTGATAATTTCACTTATTTCGGAAGGATTGAGTTGCTGCATTGCTCTGCTGCCCCTTCAAACTCAAGATTTCAATGCTTCGGCAAGTTTCGCGATTTTGCCGCGAATCGAGCCATCGATAACCAGGTCGCCGGCGCGGATGACAACGCCCCCAATAAGGGATTTGTCTTCCTCGACTTGCAGGCGCACTTCCCGGTTGAGTCGTGCACTGAGAACCTTGGCGAGTTTGTCTTGCTGTTCTTGGTTCAATGCAAAAGCACTGGTCACTTCAACGTCTACCGATTTCTCTTGTTCGGCCTTGTACAGGTCGAACAGAGCGGCGATCTCCGGCAACAGCGGGAGACGGTCGTTTTCGGCAACGACGTGGATGAAGTTCTGTGCCTTGGCATCAAACTTGTCGCCGCACACGTCAATGAACGTGGCGGCCTTTTCTGCGCTCGTCAGTCGCGGGGCCTTGAGCACGCGCTGCATGGTGTCGTCTTCCGACACCGCTGCAGCCAGGCCGAGCATGGCTGACCAATTGGCCAGTTGCTGGTGGGCCTGAGCGTGCTCGAAGGCCGCCTTAGCGTAAGGTCGGGCCAACGTGGTCAGTTCTGCCATGATCGCCCTCGCTTAGATTTCAGCAGCCAGTTGGTTAACCAGCTCTGCGTGCGCGTTTTGATCGATTGTGGCACCCAGGATCTTCTCGGCGCCGCCAACAGCCAGCAAGCCCACTTGGGCACGCAGCTTGTCTTTGACGCTGTTCAGTTCCTGTTCGATCTCGGCTTGAGCCTGAACCTTCACACGGTCAGCGTCGATACGGGCTTTTTCAACAGCCTCTTCGACGATCTGGTTACCGCGTTTCTTGGCTTGCTCGATGATTTCAGCTGCCTGAGCTTTCGCTTCGCGCAGTTGCTGACCCGCTTTCTCTTGGGCCAACTCCAGGTCGCGAGCTGCACGGCTGGCAGCGTCCAGACCATCAGCGATCTTCTTTTGACGTTCGTGCAGAGCCGCGATGACTGGAGGCCATACGAACTTCATGCAGAACAATACAAAAATCAGGAACGCAACGGACTGGCCAATCAGGGTCGCATTAATGTTCACGCCAACACCTCGCAGTTACGTTGTCCATCACACCAAATTACCCGGAAGATCCGAGTAATTAGCCAGCGATCTGACCAACGAACGGGTTCGCAAAGGTGAAGAACAGAGCGATACCAACACCGATCATGGTTACGGCGTCGAGCAGACCGGCAACGATGAACATTTTAACTTGCAGCATTGGAACCATTTCTGGCTGACGCGCTGCGCCTTCCAGGAACTTGCCGCCCAGCAGGCCGAAACCAATTGCGGTACCCAGTGCGCCCAGGCCGATCAACAGTGCAACAGCGATAGCGGTTAGACCAACTACAGTTTCCATCTTTCCTCCCGACTTTTACGTCGTATGGTTTAGGTTTTTTAGATTAAAGCGGTAAAACAAATCGTTTCAGATGCTCCGTCAGGAGCCCCTTCCCGTTTTACCGGGAAGGACATCAGACTAGTCGAGACTGGTCTTAATGGTTTTCTTCGTGTGCCATCGACAGGTAGACGATGGTCAGCATCATGAAGATGAACGCCTGCAGAGTGATGATCAGGATGTGGAACACAGCCCACGCCCACTGCAGAACAACGCCCAGGCCACTAAGCCAGAGCAGACCGCTGCCGAACATCACAGCAATCAGGATGAAGACCAGCTCGCCGGCATACATGTTGCCGAACAGACGCAGAGCCAGGGAGATCGGCTTGGCGATCAGGGTCACGAATTCCAGCAGGAAGTTCACCGGGATCAGCAGGGCTTGAACGAAGATGTTCTTGCTGCCGAACGGGTGCAGGGTCAGCTCGCCGATGAAACCGCCGAGGCCCTTGACCTTGATGCTGTAGAAAATGATCAGTGCGAAAACCGAGAATGCCATGCCCAGAGTCGCGTTCGGGTCGGTAGTCGACACGGCGCGGAACGGGATGTGGGCATCGCCGGAGATCAGGATGGCCAGCTGAGGAATCCAGTCGACCGGTACCAGGTCGACGGCGTTCATCAGGAACACCCAGACGAAGATGGTCAGTGCCAGCGGTGCAATCACCGGGCTACGGCCATGGAAGCTGTCTTTCACGCTGCCATCGACGAATTCGACCAATACTTCAACGAAGTTCTGCAAAGCACCTGGCTGACCGGAGGTCGCCTTCTTTGCCGCCATGCGGAAAAGAAGAACGAAGATCAGACCCAATGCGACAGACCAGCCGAGGGTATCGACGTGGAAAGCCCAGAAGCCCATTTCCTTGGCTTCTGCTGCGGTGTGGGCAAAGCCCCAGCCGCCGGTAGGGTGCTGACCGAAGGTCAGGTTCTGCAAGTGGTGCTGGATATAGCCCGAAGCGGTTGTTTCTGCCATGGTTGCCTCAAACGCCCTAAGGTCTCGAAAGTCTTGTTCTCATCAGCAGGGGAGCGAACCAGCTGACCGACTGAGTCAGCACGAAGGCACCGAATACTGCAATCGGCGCCAGTGGCTTCACACCTGCAAACACCAGTGCAAACAGCACTGCCGTCAAAATCAGTTTCCCCGCCTCGCCGGCATAAAACGACCGGACGATGGACTGGGCTGCTCGGGCGCCGGAAAACCGAAATGCCCTGTGAGCGAAATACACATTGGGCAGCAAGGCTATCAGGCCTCCGCAAAGTCCCGAGTACCCGGCAACGACTCCGTGCCATTGCCAGAGCGCCAAAGCGGCAATGAGCAAGACCACGAATTGAGCCATTAACACCGGAAAAACCGCCAGGCGATGGAAAGGCAAGCGGTTTGGCGTGCGGGTTTCCATCGTTATTGCTCTCCAATGGTCGGCTGCCGAAATTCAATAACTTGGCATAATTTGTGCCGACAAAATGCGCGCAGAGTATAGGGGCGGTTCTGCCCCTATTCAACTGTCAGGTAGTGATTTCCGACTGCACGCTACATGAGGAAATGTTTCAGCGGATATGTGCGAGTACGCCTTGAAGCTCATCCAGTGAGTTGTAACCAATCACTAACTGCCCTTTGCCCTTCTTCCCGTGTCGAATCTGCACCGCAGAGCCTAGGCGCTCGGCCAGACGCTGTTCCAGGCGGGCAATATCCGGGTCCGGTTTTGCAGGTTCGACAGGCTCCGGTTTGCCACTCAACCACTGGCGAACCAGTGCTTCAGTCTGGCGCACAGTCAGTCCTCGTGCGACAACATGTCGCGCCCCTTCAACCTGTTGATTGTCCGGCAAACCGAGCAATGCACGGGCATGCCCCATTTCCAGGTCGCCATGGGACAACATGGTCTTGATGACTTCCGGCAGCGAAATCAGGCGTAACAAGTTGGCCACGGTCACCCGTGACTTACCCACCGCTTCGGCCACTTGCTGCTGGGTCAGCTGGAATTCCTGCTGCAGACGCTGCAAAGCCACTGCTTCTTCGATCGGGTTGAGGTCTTCGCGCTGGATGTTCTCGATCAGAGCAATGGCGATGGCGGTTTCATCCGGCACATCGCGCACCATCGCCGGAATGGTTTCCTGCCCGGCCTGCTGGCTGGCGCGCCAGCGCCGTTCACCAGCGATGATTTCAAAACGACCGCCGCCGATCGGGCGTACCACGATCGGTTGCATCACACCTTGGGCCTTGATCGACTGCGCCAGCTCTTCCAGAGCTTGAGGATCCATATCGCGACGCGGCTGGTATTTACCGCGCTGGAGCAGGTCCAGGGGCAGGTGTTGCAACTCACGATGATCGGCTTGCGCCGCTTGTTCTTCCAGCGAGCTGACGGTCGGACCACTCAGCAGTGCATCCAGTCCACGTCCGAGACCTCGTTTCTTGACGGCCATGGGGATTCCTTAAGTTG
>NZ_RCNW01000032.1:2735-4566 GCF_004307605.1 Pseudomonas sp. Sample_24 | reverse complement strand
CCGTGTTTATCCACACCGCTACCCATGGTGGCGTTGCCCTGTGGATCGAGATCGATCAACAACACCCGACGCTTGGTGGCGACGAGGGATGCTGCGAGGTTGATGCAGGTAGTGGTCTTGCCCACACCACCTTTCTGGTTCGCTATCGCGAATACCTTAGCCATTCTTGCTTGTGTTCCCAATCATGCCGTGCGGCGCAGTATCAGCAGATGACGTTGGCCTTGGCAACCGGGTACGGCCAGGGCATGTTCGCTATCGAGGTGGAAGTCTGCCGGCAATGCTACCAGCTCATCGGCGGGATGAACGCCCTTCATTGCCAGCCAACGGGTGTCGGCGTCGCCAAGGTGGCGAGTCCAGTTTGTGAAGTTTTCCATGCTGCTGAAAGCCCGGGAGATGATCCCGTTAAAAGGCTCTGCAGGCTGGAATGCTTCAACGCGACTGTGGATAACTTGCAGGTTATCCAGTTTGAGTTCGAGTTTGACCTGGGTCAGGAAGCGGGTTTTCTTGCCGTTACTGTCCAGGCAAGTCACTTGCGCCTCAGGAAACAGGATGGCCAGCGGGATACCAGGCATGCCGCCACCACTGCCGACATCCAGCCAGCGACCGTTTTCGATGAATGACATCACGCTCAGGCTATCGAGCAAATGACGCGAGACCATTTCGTCGGGATCACGAACCGCGGTCAGGTTGTAGGCCTTGTTCCACTTGATCAACAGAGCCAGATAGCCCAGCAGCTGCGCATGCTGGGTTTCTGTCAGCGTGACACCAAGCTGGCGGGCACCTGTGGATAACTCATCTGCGTGTTGCGAAGTGACCAACGAACTCAAGCGCTTTGCTCCAACTGACGGCCCGCGCCGCGTTTTTTCAAATGAATCATCAACAGCGAAATGGCTGCCGGCGTAACCCCCGGAATCCGCGACGCCTGGCCCAGAGTTTCCGGACGGGTTGCACCGAGTTTGCTCTGTATCTCTTTGGAGAGACCGGAAATATTCGTGTAATCGATATCCACAGGCAGTTTGGTGTCTTCACTTGCGCGCAGACGGGCAATTTCATCCTGTTGACGATCAATGTAACCGGCGTACTTGGTCTTGATTTCGACTTGTTCGGCCACTTGCGGATCTTCTGCGCCGTTACCGATTACGGCAATCAGACCAGCGTAGTCGATTTCCGGACGGCTCAAGAGATTGAGCAAGTTGTATTCGTGGGTCAGCGGCGTGCCGAATTTTTCGGAAATCGCATCGCCTTGCTCGGTACCCGGGCGGACCCAGGTGCTCTTCAGACGTTGCTCTTCCAGTTCGATGCTTTCGCGTTTTTTGCAGAAAGCCGCCCAACGAGCGTCATCGACCAGTCCCAATTCGCGACCTTTTTCAGTCAAGCGCAGGTCGGCATTATCTTCGCGCAGAATCAAACGGTATTCGGCACGGGAAGTGAACATCCGGTACGGCTCTTGGGTGCCAAGGGTAATCAGGTCGTCGACCAACACCCCGATATACGCCTCATCGCGACGCGGACACCAGGCATCTTTGCCCTGCGCACGCAGCGCGGCGTTGGTGCCGGCCAGCAAACCCTGGGCGCCGGCCTCCTCATAACCGGTGGTGCCATTGATTTGCCCGGCGAAGAACAGACCGCCGATCACCTTGGTTTCCAGGCTGTATTTCAGGTCACGCGGATCGAAGTAGTCGTACTCGATGGCATAGCCCGGACGCACGATGTGCGCGTTTTCCATGCCGCGGATCGATTGCACGATCTGCAATTGCACGTCGAACGGCAAGGATGTGGATATCCCGTTCGGATACAGCTCGTTGGTGGTCAAACCTTCCGGTTCGATGAA
>NZ_RCNW01000032.1:0-2635 GCF_004307605.1 Pseudomonas sp. Sample_24 | reverse complement strand
GCCAGTGCTGCCTCGGTACCGGCATGACCGCCGCCGATGACGATCACTTCAAAACGGGAAGGGAAATCCACCACGCACCTCGTGCCTGCTTAAGTAGGTAATTCAGGAATAGTTTGAGCTCAGGTTTTTGCACCTGGTCGACAAGTATAGGGACTTCGCCCTTCCTAAAGAACCCTTTGCACAAAATTTAACCAGCTGTGGAGAAGTCGCGGTTATAGAAATTAAAAAGAGAGAAATTTATTAAATCTTTGTTTTTATGTTTATTTCTACTGACCAAGGTTTCTGTGGATAGATTGCTACAGGCCTTTATTATCAATATGTACAGCGATTCAAAACCCTGTGGTCATGTACCAGGGAGGCCCTTGGATAACCGGTGTAAGCCTGTGGATTAAAGTACCTGTTATCCACAGAGGGTTTTTTCTTCAGTTTTCAGGCCCTGTTATCAACTGCCCTTAGCCGCTGTTATTCACAGGGCTTAGTCCACAGAAAAGGCTGCCAAAAGTAAAAGACAGACACGCAAATTCCGCACAAGCAGTCAGAAAAACCGCTCAGCACTCATCGATAGGCAATGAAAAGGAAAAAAAAGACAGGCGCGGATGGCCTGTCTGTGGACAACGAGGGGAGTTACTTGCCGATGCAAAAACTGGAGAAGATGCGACCCAACAGGTCATCGGAACTGAACGCGCCAGTGATTTCACCCAAGGATTGCTGGGCCTGACGCAAATCTTCGGCGAGCAGTTCACCCGCCCCCGCCAGCGTTAGCTGTGCGCGGCCGTGTTCGAGCGCGGCACTGGCATGACCCAGCGCCTCAAGATGGCGTCTGCGGGCACTGAAACTGCTTTCCGACGTCTGTTCATAACCCATGCATGCCTTGAGATGATCGCGAAGAAGCTCCAGGCCATTGCCAGCGGTTTTTGCACTCAGGCTGATGGTGACATGCCCATCCTCACTGACTTCCAGCGCAATGGCTTCGCCGGTCAGATCCGCCTTGTTGCGGATCAGCGTAACCTTTGCCGGGTCTGGCCGGGTCTCGAGGAATTCCGGCCACAAAGCGAAGGGATCGAGCGCTTCCGGGGCCGTCGCATCCACCACCAGCAGTACGCGATCGGCTTCGCCAATGGCTTTCAATGCCCGTTCAACGCCAATCTTTTCCACATGATCGTCGGTATCTCGCAAGCCAGCGGTGTCGACCACATGCAACGGCATCCCATCGATGTGGATATGTTCGCGAAGAACGTCCCGGGTGGTGCCGGCGATCTCGGTGACAATGGCAGCTTCCCGGCCGGCCAACGCATTGAGCAGGCTGGACTTACCGGCATTTGGTCGGCCGGCAATCACTACCGTCATGCCATCGCGCAACAACGCACCTTGTCCGGCTTCGCGCACAACGGTGGATAACTCTTCACGGACTTTATCGAGCATGCTCAGAACGTGGCCATCAGCCAGGAAGTCGATTTCTTCTTCGGGGAAGTCGATGGCGGCTTCGACATAAATCCGCAGGCTGATCAGCTGCTCGGTGAGGTTATGCACACGTGTGGAAAAAGCACCTTGCAAGGAACGCAGAGCATTTCGGGCGGCCTGTGCAGAACTGGCTTCAATCAAGTCGGCGATGGCTTCAGCCTGCGCCAGATCGAGTTTGTCATTGAGGAATGCGCGCTCGCTGAATTCGCCTGGTCGAGCCAGGCGGCAACCCAGTTGCACACACCGCTGCAGCAGCATATCCAGAACAATCGGCCCGCCATGTCCCTGGAGTTCCAGGACATCTTCACCCGTGAAGGAATTCGGTCCCGGAAAATACATAGCGATTCCCTGATCCAATACCTCGTCGTTTTCACTGAGAAACGGACCGTAATGAGCGAATCGCGGTTTCAAATCGCGACCACAGAAGGCCTTGGCGGCAATACTCGCCAATGGCCCGGAAATACGAACGATGCCAACCCCGCCTCGACCCTGGGCAGTAGCGACGGCGGCGATGGTTTCACGAGGAGCGTTCATGAACCGGTATCCAGACAAAAGTGACAGATAGCAAAACGCCCCACTAGGGGGCGTTTTGAGTGGTTATCCACAGAGCAAGTTACGCCTCGGCTTTTTTGCTAGCCGCTTCGATCTTACGCGTGATGTACCACTGTTGGGCAATCGACAATACGTTGTTCACTACCCAGTACAGCACGAGACCGGCCGGGAACCACAGGAAGAAGAAGGTGAAGATGATTGGCATCATTTTCATCACCTTCGCCTGCATCGGATCCGGAGGCGTCGGGTTCAGCTGCTGCTGGATGAACATGGTTGCACCCATGATGATCGGCAGAATGAAGAACGGATCCTTGATCGACAGGTCAGTGATCCACAGCATGAACGGCGCTTGGCGCATTTCAACGCTTTCGAGCAGAACCCAGTACAACGACAGGAAAACCGGCATCTGCACGAGGATTGGCAAGCAACCACCCAGCGGATTGATCTTCTCTTTCTTGTACAGCTCCATCATGGCTTGCGACATTTTCTGCCGGTCATCGCCATGTTGCTCTTTCAGCGCAGCCAGTTTCGGTGCCACTGCACGCATGCGCGCCATGGATTTGTAACTGGCAGCCGACAGCGGGAAGAAAATCCCTTTGATCAGCATGGTCAGGAAGATGAT
>NZ_RCNW01000467.1:0-1728 GCF_004307605.1 Pseudomonas sp. Sample_24 | reverse complement strand
GGCCCACATCCAGATAACGCCATTCATCGAACAGGTTCGGACCGAAACCGGTGCGTTTGATCGACTTCAGAAATTGCTTCGGAATGATCTGGTCGGTGTCGACGTTGGCACGATCCAGAGGCGCGACAAGTCCAGTGTGCTGGGTAAAAGCTTTCATGCTGCGCTCCTTAGATCAATTCACGGACGTCGACGAAACGACCGTTCACAGCGGCGGCGGCGGCCATGGCCGGGCTGACCAGGTGAGTACGACCACCGGCACCCTGACGGCCTTCGAAGTTACGGTTGGAAGTCGAGGCGCAATGCTCGCCACTTTCCAAACGGTCCGGGTTCATCGCCAGGCACATCGAGCAACCCGGCTCGCGCCATTCGAAACCGGCGTCGAGGAAAATCTTGTCCAGGCCTTCCGATTCAGCCTGCGCCTTCACCAGACCCGAGCCCGGCACCACGATGGCCTGCTTGATGGTCGAAGCCACCTTGCGGCCCTTGGCGATCACGGCCGCAGCGCGCAAATCTTCGATGCGCGAGTTGGTGCAGGAGCCGATGAATACGCGGTCGAGCTGAATGTCGGTGATCGCCTGATTGGCGGTCAAACCCATGTACTTCAAGGCGCGTTCGATGGAACCACGCTTGACCAGGTCCATTTCCTTCGCAGGGTCCGGCACGTTCTGATCCACGGCCAGCACCATCTCGGGCGAAGTGCCCCAGCTGACTTGCGGCTTGATCCGGGTTGCATCGAGTTCGACGACGGTGTCGAACTTGGCATCGGCGTCAGACACCAGGTCTTTCCAGGCTTCGACGGCCAAGTCCCATTCCGCGCCTTTCGGAGCGAACGGACGGCCCTTGACGTAGGCCACGGTTTTTTCGTCGGCGGCCACCAGGCCTACACGAGCGCCGGCCTCGATGGACATGTTGCAAATGGTCATGCGGCCTTCGACGGACAGGTCGCGAATCGCGCTGCCGGCGAATTCGATGGCGTGACCGTTACCGCCCGCGGTGCCGATCTTGCCGATGACGGCAAGAACGATGTCCTTGGCGGTCACGCCGAACGGCAATTGGCCTTCGACGCGCACCAGCATGTTTTTCATTTTCTTCGCGACCAGGCACTGGGTGGCGAGCACGTGCTCGACCTCGGAAGTGCCAATACCGTGTGCCAGGGCACCGAACGCGCCGTGGGTCGAGGTATGGGAGTCGCCGCAGACCACGGTCATGCCCGGCAAGGTTGCGCCCTGCTCAGGGCCGATGACGTGGACGATGCCTTGGCGGACGTCGTTCATCTTGAACTCGACGATGCCGTATTCATCGCAGTTGTCGTCGAGGGTCTGAACCTGCAAACGCGAGACCTGGTCGGCAATGGCTTCGATGCCGCCCTTACGCTCCGGGGTGGTCGGTACGTTGTGGTCCGGGGTCGCGATGTTGGCATCGATGCGCCAAGGCTTGCGCCCGGCCAGACGCAGGCCTTCGAAGGCTTGCGGCGAGGTCACTTCGTGGATGATGTGACGATCGATGTAGATCAGCGCAGAGCCATCGTCGCGCTGCTTGACCAAATGCGAATCCCAGAGCTTGTCGTAGAGCGTTTTGCCGGCCATCAGACGTTTCCTCATCAGCTTGTTTCTATGCCCCGGGCTTTGAGATTTTCAATAACCCTTTGGCTTGTGAGGCTGATCCTATGGGGTTACATTAAATAACTCAAATTCATATTTTTTATGCTTTGGATAACCAACTGGAATG
>NZ_RCNW01000006.1:0-1732 GCF_004307605.1 Pseudomonas sp. Sample_24 | reverse complement strand
CGCAGATTTCCGAACGCCTTCTGGTTCAAGCCCACCTCGACGCCAAGCAGCCCAAGCCGCTGACCGCGCAAGAGGAGGCCCATTACCGTGCCGCCATCGCTGCCGAGCTCAAAGCTCAGGACGCAGTGTTGGTGGCTCACTTCTATTGCGATCCGGTCATTCAGGCCCTGGCCGAAGAAACCGGTGGCTGTGTCTCCGACTCGCTGGAGATGGCCCGCTTCGGCAATGCTCACCCGGCCAAGACCGTAGTGGTCGCCGGTGTGAAATTCATGGGCGAGACGGCCAAGATCCTCAATCCCGAAAAACGCATCCTGATGCCGACGCTGGAGGCGACCTGTTCGCTGGATCTGGGTTGCCCGGTCGATGAGTTTTCCGCCTTCTGCGACCAGCATCCAGAGCGCACGGTTGTGGTTTATGCCAACACCTCGGCGGCGGTCAAAGCCCGGGCGGACTGGGTCGTGACCTCCAGTTGCGCACTGGAGATCGTTGAAAGCCTGATGGACAACGGTGAAACCATCATCTGGGGGCCGGACAAGCACCTGGGCACCTACATTCAACGTCAAACCGGTGCTGACATGTTGCTGTGGGACGGTGCGTGCATCGTTCACGAGGAATTCAAGTCCAAGCAGCTCGAAGACATGAAGGCGCTGTATCCGGATGCGGCGATCCTGGTGCACCCTGAGTCTCCAACCTCGGTCATCGAGTTGGCGGATGCTGTGGGTTCGACCAGTCAGTTGATTGCGGCGGCACAGACCCTGCCGAACAAAACGCTGATCGTCGCGACCGATCGCGGCATTTTTTACAAGATGCAGCAGTTGTGCCCGGACAAGGTGTTCATCGAGGCGCCTACAGCGGGTAACGGCGCCGCATGCCGCAGTTGCGCACACTGCCCGTGGATGGCCATGAACACCCTTGAGCGCACGCTCAAGAGCCTGAAGGAAGGGACGAATGAGATCTTCGTCGACCCGGCCCTGATTCCTCAAGCGATTCGCCCGTTGAAGCGGATGCTCGATTTCACTCAGGCGGCGCGGATGAAACTGGCCGGTAACGCTTAAGATACTCCCGCCAACTAAAAACTGTGGGGAACGAGCAAGCTCGCTCCCCACAGTGGTTTCTGTGTCGGAAAATTATTTGGTCTTCTTCGGAATGCGCACAAGCTGGGTGTCGGAGTAGATGTCATGCCAGCTGCGTTGCTGCTTGTCGAACAGCGACCAGATGAACCCCAGGCCCACACACAGCAGCGATGCGATCGACACCACAAAGCGCAATAGCGCCTGCCACAGGCTGATGGATGATCCATCGGCATTCTGTACGCGGATACTCCAGACCTGCATCCCCAGGGTCTGGCCGGAGTAAGTCCAGAACTTGGCGAAGAAGCCGAACAGTACAAAAAACAATACGGTCGAGAGCAGCGGGTCGCCATCCAGTGCGCCGGATTCGGTCAGGGTGCGCATTTTCTCTTCGCCGATGATCGCCATCTGAATCATCTTGTAGATGCCGCTGGTGACGATCAGCAGGGCCGTACACAGCAGGAAGTCATAGAACATCGCTGCCAGGCGACGACCCAGGCCCGCGGCAGGAAATTCGCCCTGGGGCTTCAGCAGGTGTTTCGACATGGCGGGCTCTCGGTGTAAAAAGAAGCCATTTTACGGATTTACGCGCACAAAAAAGCCCCCGATGTCAGCATCGGGGGCTTTTTCGTTACAGAAGATTAGGCTTCTGCTTGTACTTC
>NZ_RCNW01000252.1:0-12314 GCF_004307605.1 Pseudomonas sp. Sample_24 | reverse complement strand
ACGAACGGCGACCATGCGATCCACCAGGCCCAATAGAACACGGTCCAGCCGCCCAGCCAGTCGCTGGGTTTATCATAGGCGTAAAGGTCAAAACTCTTCATCGGCAAGGCGCCGAGATAATCACCGACGTTCTGGATCAGCGTATTGAGCAGATGCTGCGTGGGCCCTGCGAACAATACGAACAGCAGCAGCGCGCAGGCCAGCAACATGTTGATGTCGGACATCACCCGCACGCCTTTGTCGACGCCAGACACGGCGACGATGATCGCTGCGCCCATCATCAGCGTGATCAGCCCGACCTGAATCCACTGGGTATGGGCGATGCCGAACAGATAGTCCAGGCCGGAATTGAGGTGCAGCACGCCGAAGCCCATATCAGCACCGAGACCGAAGACCGTGGCGATGATGCCAAAGCCATCCACTGCATAACCGATAGGGCCGTTGATGCGTTTGCCGATCAGCGGATACAACGCCGAACGCAGCGCCAGGGGCAGGTTATGCCGATAGGCGAAATAGGCGAGCGCCATGCCGACAAAGGCAAACACACCCCAACCGTGCAGGCCCCAATGCAGAAACAGAATCTGCATGGCCTGGCGCGCCGCGTCCGCGGTGCCCGCCTCGCCTTGGGGCGGCTGGAGCATATGGGTCAACGGTTCGGACACGCAGAAGAAGAACAGCGTGATGCTGATCCCGGCGGCGAACAGCATGCCGGCCCAGGACAGGTAACTGAATTCGGGCTCGTCGTGGTCGGCACCGAGTTTGATCTTGCCGTAGCCCGATAACGCGGTGACGACCACGAAGACCAGATACAGGGTCATCGCCAACATGTAGTACCAGCCGACCGTATTGGCCGCCCAGTTTTGCGCAGCCAGCAACCAGGCACCGGCCTGTTCGGGCATGGCAATGACCACGACGCCGAACAACAGAATGAAGCTCGCCGCAAAGTAAAACACCGGCGGATTCATGCGGACCAGGCCGCTTGACGGAACGGACGATGCACTCATGAACGGTGCACCTCGAAGGGGGAAATCGTGGCTGTAGAAATCGGACTCAGCAAAGGCAAGCCTCCTGTTGTGAGCGGGCAGCGAACCACCGGTTTAACTTGAATGAACGTTCAAGTTAAACATGAATAGGCTGCTAAGGACTAATCGCAGGGCTGGGCGGTCGCGTAATTACGCTAGCTCAATGAGGGGTAGAAGGCGATCGTTCCCACGCTCTGCGTGGGAATGCAGCCCGTGACGTTCTGCGTCATTGCGGTGCCAGGCTTGAGATCGAGGCGCGAATCGGAACGCGGAGCGTCCCTGGAGGCATTCCCACGCGGAGCGTGGGAACGATCAATGGGGGGTAGGAGGCGATCGTTTTTGATCGTTCCTACGCTCTGCGTGGGAATGCAGCCCGTGACGCTCCGCGTCACTGCGGTGCCAGGCTTGAGATGGAGGCGTGAACCGGAACGCGGAGCGTCCCTGGAGGCGTTCCCACGCGGAGCGTGGGAACGATCATTGTGGCGCTTACTTTTGCGCTCCATCATCCAACTGCAAATTCGCTTGAGTCAGATTGCTACCCGCCGGCACGCTGCGGGTCAGCCAGACGTTGCCGCCAATGGTCGAGCCCTTGCCGATGGTGATCCGCCCGAGGATTGTCGCCCCGGCGTAAATCACCACGTCATCCTCGACGATCGGATGCCGCGCCTGGCCCTTCTGCAATTGACCGTCTTCATCCGCGGGAAAACGCTTGGCACCCAGCGTCACAGCCTGATAAATCCGCACGCGCTCGCCGATGATCGCGGTCTCGCCGATCACCACGCCGGTCCCGTGGTCGATGAAGAAACTGCGGCCGATCTGCGCGCCCGGGTGAATGTCGATACCGGTTGCCGAATGAGCGATTTCTGCGCTGATCCGCGCCAGTAACGGCAGGCCGGCGCGATATAAATGATGGGCCAGACGATGGTGAATCATCGCCAGAATCCCCGGGTAGCACAGCAGCACTTCATCGACACTGCGCGCCGCCGGATCACCGTGATAGGCCGCCAACACGTCGGTGTCCAGCAGGCTGCGCAGCCCGGGCAGTGCCAGGGCGAAATCCTGAATGATCTGAATGGTTTTGCCTTCGACTTCAGCCTCGGCCTGGGCGCTGTGGCGCGCCGCATACCGCAGTTCGAGCCGTGCCTGCGCCAGCAACGCATTCAGCGCGACATCGAGGGTGTGGCCGACGTAGAAGTCTTCACTCTCTTCGCGCAAATCCACTGGCCCCAGACGCATCGGGAACAGCGCACCGCACAGGGCCTCGAGAATCTCCGCCATGGCCGCCCGGGACGGCAGCTCGCGCCCGCCCTGCTCGCCGCTGACGCGGCCGTTTTGTGCACGCCACTGATCACGGGCCGTGCGCAGTTGGCTGACGATGGTCTGCAATTGCCAATGGCTGGAACGCTCACTCACGGTAAAAACTCCTCACGGAGCGGCCGGACAGTCTGGCCGCGTCAACGGCGATTACTTTACGGCAAGGGCCTTGGGCCAAATTAAGAACCAATTGTGCTGTATCAAGCACCATCGGCTATAAGCGATTGACGGTTGCCCGGGGAAATTGGCGTGCCTATAGTCCTGACATCATTCACCGCCAGTACGGACCCATGATCAAACAACAGCTTGCCCGCTTTAACCGCCTCGACCTGCTCGGCCAGCCCACCGCCCTGGAAAAACTCGAACGCCTGTCGATGTGGCTGGGCCGCGATGTATACGTCAAACGCGATGACCTGACACCACTGGCAATGGGCGGCAACAAGCTGCGCAAACTCGAATACCTCGCCGCCGATGCCTTGGCCCAGGGCGCGGATACCTTGATCACCGCGGGCGCGCTGCAATCGAACCACGTACGCCAGACGGCTGCCATTGCCGCCAAGCTGGGCCTTGGCTGCGTAGCGTTGCTGGAAAACCCGCTTGGCACCGATGACGTCAATTACGTCGGCAACGGCAATCGGTTGTTGCTTGATCTGTTCCATACCAAAGTCGAGCGGGTGGAGAATCTCGATAATGCCGATGAGCAATTGCAGGCATTGGCCGCCCGCCTGCGCAACAACGGCAAAAAACCGTATCTGGTGCCCATCGGTGGCTCCAATGCATTGGGCGCGTTGGGTTACGTGCGCGCAGGCCTGGAACTGGCCGAGCAGATCAAGGACACCGGCCTGGACTTCGCCGCCGTCGTCCTGGCTTCCGGTAGCGCCGGAACCCATAGCGGTCTGGCGCTGGCGTTGAACGAAGCGTTGCCGCAGTTGCCAGTGATCGGCGTGACGGTTTCTCGCAGCGATGAAGATCAACGCCCGAAGGTTCAGGGTCTGGCCGAGCGCACTGCCGAGCTGCTGGGCATGTCGTTGCCGGCGAACTTCAAGGTCGAATTGTGGGACGAGTATTTCGCGCCGCGCTACGGTGAGCCGAATGCCGGGACGTTGGCGGCGGTAAAATTGCTGGCCAGTCAGGAAGGCCTGCTGCTTGACCCGGTCTACACTGGCAAAGCCATGGCCGGACTGCTGGATGGCATCGGACGTCAGCGTTTCGATGAGGGGCCGATCATCTTCCTGCACACCGGTGGGGCGCCGGCGTTGTTTGCCTATACAAGCTTTTTGCAGGACTAGAGATGGCTGATCGTTCCCACGCTCTGCGTGGGAACGCAGCCCGTGACGCTCCGCGTCACTGGACGCGGAGCCTCCCATGAGGCATTCCCACGGAGCGTGGGAACGATCACCCATTGCCGACCAATTATTCTATTAATGCATAACAAAAATAGAATTTATTATTTTCTAATCTAATAACGCCATCATATAGTCATGCCGCAGGCGAATTTGCTGCGAGACGCATAAGCTGCTTTAGGGCAGGATATCGCAGTCGTTCCAATCCCGAATTTGCCAACTTTCCTTAAGCGTCTTCCATAAGAAAACACAGGGGCTTGTCATGAATTTTTCCGCACTACGTCGAAATCTGCTGGTGGGTTCGCTGGGCCTGGCACTGAGCGCCGGCCTGATCGGCCAGGCGGTTGCCGGTGAGCAACTGCAACAAATCAAGGACAAAGGCGTAATCAACGTCGGCCTGGAAGGCACTTATCCACCGTTTAGCTTCGTCGACGAAAGCGGCAAGCTGTCGGGCTTCGAAGTCGAATTTTCTGAAGCGCTGGCCAAAGAGCTGGGCGTGAAGGTCAAGCTGCAACCGACCAAATGGGAAGGCATTCTGGCAGCCCTGGAATCCAAGCGTCTGGACGCCGTGATCAACCAGGTGACCATTACCGAAGAACGCAAGAAGAAGTATGACTTCTCCGAGCCGTACACCGTTTCCGGGATTCAGGCGCTGGTACTGACGAAAAAGGCAGCCGAGCTGAACATCAAGTCGGCTGCCGACCTGGGCGGCAAGAAAGTCGGCGTAGGCCTGGGCACCAACTACGAAGAGTGGGTAAAAGCCAACGTACCGACCGCTGACGTGCGCACCTACGAAGATGATCCAACCAAATTCCAGGACCTGCGCGTGGGCCGCATCGATGCCATCCTGATCGACCGTCTGGCCGCACTGGAATATGCCAAGAAGGCAAAAGACACCACTGCGGCAGGTGAAGCATTCTCCCGTCAGGAAGCCGGTATTGCCCTGCGCAAAGGCGAGCCTGAGCTGCTGGCTGCAGTGAACAAGGCTATCGACAAGCTGCGCGCCGACGGCACGTTGAAAAAGCTTTCGGAAAAATACTTCAACGCTGACGTCACTCAATAATGGAAGAAGCTTTTCAACTCGCACTCGATTCCCTGCCCTTCCTGCTCAAGGGCGCGTACTACACGGTCATCCTGAGCCTGGGCGGGATGTTCTTCGGTCTGGTGCTGGGCTTCGGCCTGGCACTGATGCGTCTGTCGCGCTTCAAGCTGGTGAGCTGGATCGCCCGTGTCTACGTATCGTTCTTTCGCGGCACGCCGTTGCTGGTGCAACTGTTCGTGATCTATTACGGCTTGCCGCAACTGGGCATGGAACTCGATCCACTGCCGGCGGCCCTGATCGGCTTTTCGCTGAACATGGCCGCCTACGCCTGTGAGATCCTGCGCGCCGCGATCAGCTCCATCGAGCGCGGTCAGTGGGAAGCTGCTGCCAGTATCGGCATGACCCGTGCGCAGACCCTGCGCCGGGCCATCCTGCCGCAGGCGATGCGCACCGCATTGCCGCCACTGGGCAACAGCTTCATTTCGCTGGTCAAGGACACCGCGCTGGCGGCCACCATTCAGGTGCCGGAGCTGTTCCGCCAGGCACAACTGATTACCGCCCGCACCTTCGAAGTGTTCACCATGTATCTTGCCGCCGCGCTGATCTACTGGATTCTGGCCACGGTGCTCTCGCACCTGCAGAACAAGTTGGAAGAGCGGGTCAATCGGCACGACCAGGAGTCCTGACCCAATGATTGTCGTGGAAAAACTGACAAAGCAGTTCAAGGGTCAAGTGGTGCTCAACGGCATCGACCTGCAAGTGAAGGAAGGCGAGGTCGTGGCGATCATCGGGCCTAGCGGCTCGGGCAAGACCACATTCCTGCGTTGCCTGAATTTTCTGGAAGAGCCCACCAGTGGCCGGATCAAGGTCGGCGATATCGAGATCGATACCGGCCGCCCGTTGAACCAGCAACAAAGTCTGGTGCGCAACCTGCGCCAGCACGTGGGCTTCGTGTTTCAGAATTTCAACCTGTTCCCCCATCGCACAGCCCTGGAAAACGTTATCGAAGGCCCGATCATCGTCAAGAAAATCCCGCATGCCGACGCCGTTGCCCTGGGCAAGAAACTGTTGGCCAAGGTGGGCCTGGCGGGTAAGGAAGACGCTTATCCGCGCCGCCTCTCGGGCGGCCAGCAACAACGCGTGGCGATTGCCCGCGCGCTGGCGATGGAACCGGAAGTGATCCTGTTCGATGAACCGACCTCGGCACTTGACCCGGAGTTGGTCGGTGAAGTGTTGGCGACGATCCGCGGCCTGGCCGAAGAGAATCGCACGATGGTCATCGTGACCCACGAAATGGCTTTCGCCCGTGACGTGGCCAATCGCGTGGTGTTTTTCGACAAGGGTGTGATCGTCGAACAAGGCGAATCCAAGGCACTATTCGCCAATCCGAAAGAAGAACGCACGAAGCAGTTCCTCAGTAAATTCCTTAATAACTCACACAACTAACACCTTGGCAACACTGCCAACTTCCACGGACGGAAGTTGCGCCCACCGCCCGCCTGCGCATAACAAAATCAAAAAACCATAGTTAATATTTTGTGCGCATGCGCAGTACATATATATATCCCGCAACAGACTTTCACTGCCAATTCCCCCGCATCCACCAATCACCCGCCGCACGCCCTCCCCGCGCATCCAAGCCCGACTCGCCCTGTATTTATAAGCATTTTCTACTCACCCATAGCGCTTCTTAACTTTAATGCGTAGGACTTTTCTGAATAAAATCATATTCCAAGCCTAACTAACAATCGCTATTGACACTGATTCACCCGCACTCTTATCTAGTCACCAAGACGCGTCACCCGTTATTTAAAACAAAATAAGCAATTGCCTTTTTACTCGCACTTGATGCATTTATTTTTCAGAAACGGACTTCGCTGCAACAACTTCAAGGAGACTCCATGAAAAACATTTCGAACCATCCCGAACTCGCAGCCCCAACCCTGGCGCAATCTCACAAAAGCGACATCAATATCGTATCGGCCTCGCACCTGCTGATCGATGTGCCGCCCTACCCTGCGATGGACGAAGGCGACCTCATCGAACTGTTCTGGGACAACTGCTACGTCGCCTCCAGGGTGGTCACGCCCGACGATGTAGGCCGTTCCGTCCACTTGCGCGTACCCGAGAGTTTCATTGCCAATGGCGCCTCGCGCATTCATTACCGGATCATGCAGATTGGCCGGGGGCCGGCGGTATCGGCTGTCGGACGCGTTCGAGTCAAGCTCGATTGTCCGGGTGGCGAACCTTCCAACCTGTGCGGCGACGAAAACCAACGGCTGGCCCCCGTGAGCATCCCTGAAACGATTCGCCGCCAGGGCGTGAATCCCAACCAGATCAAACGCGGCGTGCCGCTGACCATCGAGCCGTACCTGAACATGGCGGCGGACGACGAAATCACCCTGCGCTGGGGCGATGTGCGCATGGACTTGCCACGACTCAAGGCGAGCGACGTGGGCCAGCCGATCCAGGTATGGGTGCCGCCAGCGATCATTATCGAGGCGGGCGAGGATCTGCGGCTGGAGGTGACTTATTGCATTCTCGACCGGGTCGGCAACAACTCACGGTGGGCGCCGGCACGTTCGTTGAAAATTGGTTGCGCCGGTTCGTGGCTGAAAGTCGCGAAAAAGCAACGACCCGAGGCCGCACAAGCGCGCTGTTGCTACAGCAGCAAGTGTTGCCCTGCGCCCACCACCCCTTCTATATATATTCCTAAAAGTTAGTTCATAACTTTTTTATAAACGCTTAGGGTATATACACCGGACCACCGGACATTCTTGTTTTCTACGCCCCAGCGGCGTTTCCATGAGATGTGAGGTAGGTATGGTCCGGAACACAATCACCCCAGTGCAGATCGCCAGGGCATTGCGTGCAGCCAAGGAGCGGCACTGATGTCCAGTCTGGCAGATGCAATTGTCCAGAGTGATCTGGATATCGCCCCCCTGTTGTTGCCCGCGCAAGTGCTGCGCAACGACGCACAAGCCATCAAGGCCGCCCACGAACTGGCGCAGATAGCACGCCTGCACGCGGCCAAACGTGACCAGCAGCGCAAGTTGCCCTGGTCGGAAATCGAACAATTCACCCGCAGCGGGCTGGGCAGCATTGGTATCCCGCGGGAGTACGGTGGCCCGCAAGTTTCGCTCGTCACCCTGGCCGAGGTTTTCGCGATCATTTCTGCGGCGGACCCGGCCCTCGGACAGATTCCACAGAACCAGTTCGGCATCCTGAACCTGGTGTTGGGCAGCGCCACCGAAGCGCAGAAAAAACAGCTGTTCAAAAGCGTGCTCGAGGGCTGGCGCATCGGCAATGCCGGGCCGGAGCGAGGCAGCAAGAACACGCTGGACCTCAAGGCGCGCATCACCGCCGATGGCGATGGCTTTGTCCTCAATGGGCAAAAGTTTTACTCCACCGGCGCGCTGTTCGCGCACTGGGTTGCGGTCAAGGCCCTGAACGAGGATGGCAAGCAGGTACTGGCCTTCGTCCGTCGCGGCACACCGGGATTGCGCATCGTCGATGACTGGTCCGGTTTCGGCCAGCGCACCACCGCCAGCGGTACGGTTTTGCTCAACAACGTACGGGTCGACGCCGAACTGGTAGTGGACAACTGGAAGATCAACGACAAGCCCAATACTCAGGGCGCCGTCTCGCAATTGATCCAGGCAGCCATTGATGCCGGAATCGCCCGGGGTGCCATCGACGATGCCATCGAGTTCGTGAAAACCCGCTCCCGGCCATGGATCGATGCCAACGTCGACAGGGCCAGTGATGACCTCTATGTGATCGCCGACATCGGCAAACTGAAAATCGAGTTGCACGCTGCCGAAGCCCTGCTGCGCAAGGCCGGACACGTGCTTGATCAGGTCAACGCTGCGCCGCTCACCGCCGAGTCAGCCGCCCGCGCTTCGATTGCCGTGGCCGAAGCCAAGGTGCTGACCACCGAGATCTCACTGTTGGCCAGCGAAAAGCTTTTCGAACTGGCCGGCAGCCGCGCGACCCTCGCCGAATTCAACCTCGACCGCCACTGGCGCAACGCCCGCGTGCACACCCTGCACGACCCGGTGCGCTGGAAGTATCACGCAGTCGGTGCCTATCACCTGAACGGCACGTTGCCGGCTCGCCACTCCTGGATCTGACGACCAGACATCTGGAGAAACACATGACAAGTTCTCAGCACGTCGCGGTCCTGAACAGCGATGAGCAAGCCCTGATTGTCGCCAGCGACCTGGCCGACGATTTCAAGCGCGATAGCGCACTGCGTGACCGCGAGCGTCGACTGCCGCACCCGGAGCTGGAAGTGTTTTCCCGTTCCGGTCTGTGGGGCGTCAGCGTGCCCAAAGAGTATGGCGGCGCTGGCGTTTCCAATGTCACCCTGGCCAAGATCATCGCGCTGATTGCGCAGGCTGACGGCTCGCTCGGGCAAATTCCGCAGAACCATTTCTATGCCCTTGAAGTGTTGCGCGTAAACGGCAACGAAGAGCAGAAAAAACGCCTGTACGCCGAAGTGCTGGCCGGACAGCGTTTCGGCAATGCGCTCGCCGAGCTCGGCACCAAAACCGCTCACGACCGCATCACCCGCCTCACCCCTGATGTGCAGGGAGCGCGCAAGGGCTATCGCATAAACGGTCGCAAGTTCTACGCCACCGGTGCGATATACGCCCAACGCATCCCGACCTCGGTGATCGATGAAAACGGCGTGCAGCAATTGGCCTTCGTCCCAAGTAACAGCAAGGGCTTGACCGTCATCGACGACTGGAGCGGCTTCGGCCAGCGCACCACCGGTAGCGGCTCGGTAGTGTTCGAAGATGTCTTCGTCGCCGCCGAAGACGTCATCCCGTTTCAAAGCGCGTTCGAGCGCCCGACACCGGTCGGCCCGTTGGCGCAAATTCTCCATGCGGCCATCGACACCGGCATCGCCCGCGCCGCCTACGAAGATGCCCTGCACTTCGTGCGCACCAAGACCCGCCCGTGGATCGACGCGACGCATGAAAAAGCCACCGACGATCCACTGACCCTCAAGAGCTTCGGCCACTTGAGCATTCGTTTGCACGCCACCGAAGCGCTGCTGGAGCGCGCCGGTGAGTTCCTCGACAAGGCCCAGGCCGACACCAACGCCGAAACCGTCGCCGCTGCATCGATTGCCGTCGCCGAAGTTCGGGCCATCAGCAGCGAAGTTTCCCTGGCCGCCGGCAGCACCCTGTTCGAATTGGCCGGCAGCCAGGCAACCCTGATGGAACACGGTCTGGATCGCCACTGGCGCAACGCTCGGGTGCATACCCTGCACGACCCGGTTCGCTGGAAGTATCACGCGGTGGGCAATTACTACCTCAACGATGAAAACCCGCCACTGCGGGGGACCATCTGATGGCCAAGAAAAAGATCCTGCTCAATGCATTCAACATGAACTGCATCGGGCACATCAACCATGGTCTGTGGACACATCCACGGGACACCTCGACCCGGTACAAAACCATCGAATACTGGACCGAACTGGCACAGTTGCTCGAGCGCGGCTTGTTCGACGGCTTGTTCATCGCCGACATCGTCGGGGTCTACGACGTCTACCAGAATTCGGTGGACGTTCCACTCAAGGAGTCGATCCAGCTGCCGGTCAATGACCCGCTGCTGCTGGTCTCGGCCATGGCTGCCGTGACCAAAAACCTCGGCTTCGGCCTCACCGCCAACCTCACCTACGAGCCGCCGTATCTGTTCGCCCGACGCATGTCGACGCTGGATCATCTGAGCCGTGGCCGGGTGGGCTGGAACATCGTCACCGGTTACCTCGACAGCGCCGCCAAAGCCATGGGCCTTAGCGAACAGGTCGAGCACGACCGCCGTTACGACCAGGCCGACGAGTACCTGGAGGTGCTCTACAAACTCTGGGAAGGCAGCTGGGAAAACGCTGCGGTGCTGAACGATCCACGGCAACGCATCTATGCGCAACCGGACAAAGTGCACAAGGTCGAGCACAACGGCGAGTTCTATCAGGTCGAGGGATATCACCTGTGCGAACCCTCGCCACAACGCACGCCGGTGTTGTTCCAGGCCGGCAGTTCCGATCGTGGCCTGGTATTCGCCGGCCGGCACGCCGAGTGCGTGTTCATCAGCGGCCAGACCAAGGCGTCGACCAAGGTGCAAGTGGACAAAGTCCGCGCCAGCGCTGTCGACGCCGGGCGCAATCGCGAAGACATCAAGGTGTTCATGGGCCTGAATGTGATCGTCGGCGAAACCGAAGAACTGGCCTGGGCCAAGCACGCCGAATACCTGAGCTACGCCAGTGCCGAGGCCGGGGTGGCGCATTTCTCGGCCTCTACCGGGATCGATTTTTCCGAGTACGCCATTGACGAACCGATCCAGTACGTCAAAAGCAACGCGATCCAGTCAGCGACCAAAAACCTGCAGAACAATGACTGGACCCGACGCAAATTGCTGGAGCAACACGCTCTCGGCGGGCGCTACATCACCGTGGTCGGCTCGCCGCAGCAAGTGGCGGATGAGCTGGAATCGTGGATCGCCGAAACCGGCCTCGACGGCTTCAACCTGACGCGGATCGTCACGCCGGAAAGCTATGTGGACTTCATCGAACTGGTGATTCCCGAGTTGCAACGACGTGGCTCGTACAAGACCGCTTATGACGATGGCAGCCTGCGGGAAAAGCTGTTTCGCGAAGGGGCGCATTTGCCTGAGCAACATATCGGCTCTCACTACCGACACTAACCCGATCGTTCCCACGCTCCGCGTGGGAATGCAGCCAGTGACGCTCCGCGTCACAACCGCAGGGACGCGGAGCGTCCCGAGAGGCATTCCCACGCAGAGCGTGGGAACGATCGCACTGACTGGAAAAAACATCATGACCAAGAAGCTCTTCTCTCACCCAGTCAAAGCACTGGCCCTGGCCCTCGGCCTGTTCAGCTCTGCGGTTTTCGCCGCCGACGCTCCATTGAAAATCGGCACCACTGCCGCCTTCGCCATTCCTCTGGAAGCGGCGGTCGAAGAAGCCGGGAAGCAAGGCCTGAAAGTCGAGCTGGTGGAGTTCACCGACTGGATTGCACCCAACGTCAGCCTCGCTGCCGGCGACATCGACGTGAACTACTTCCAGCACATCCCGTTCCTGGAAAACGCCAAGGCTGCCTCCGGTTTTGACCTGGTGCCGTTCGCGCCGGGAATCATCAACAACGTCGGTCTCTACTCGAAAAAATACAAAAGCTTCGACGAACTGCCGCAAGGCGCCAGCGTCGCCATCGCCAACGATCCGATCAACAGCGGTCGTGGTTTACAGTTGCTGGCCAAGGCTAGCCTGATCACCCTCAAACCCGGTGTCGGCTACAAGGCCACCGAAGAAGACATCATCGCCAACCCGAAGCAAATCAAGATTCTCCAGGTTGAAGCCGTGCAACTGGTGCGTGCCTACGACGACGCCGATCTGGTCCAGGGTTACCCGGCCTACATTCGATTGTCGAAGACCTTCGATGCGGGCTCCGCGCTGCTGTTCGACGGCCTCGATCACAAGGAATACGTGATTCAATTCGTGATCCAGCCGAAGAGCAAAACCGACCCGCGCCTGATCAAGTTCGTCGACATCTATCAGCATTCGCC
>NZ_RCNW01000256.1:0-1746 GCF_004307605.1 Pseudomonas sp. Sample_24 | reverse complement strand
AGCAGCCGCTTCGGGACGGCAACAATTGCCCTATACTGTCGCGAACTTGGCCATTGCTCCGGCAAATCGTCAGGTACTGCACGAGCGAATTAAACAAAGATTCACTTTAATGTTGGAACAGGGATTCATTGACGAGGTCGTAGCCCTGCGCAAGAGAAGTGACCTGCATGCCGGGTTGCCGTCTATACGTGCAGTAGGCTACCGCCAGGTCTGGGACTACCTGGATGGCAAGCTGACGTCAGCCGAGATGCAGGAGCGTGGAATCATTGCCACGCGCCAGTTGGCGAAACGCCAGTTCACATGGCTGCGCAGTTGGGCTGATTTACACTGGCTGGACAGCCTGGATTGCGACAATCTGCCGCGCGCCTTGAAATACCTGGGGACCATCTCCATATTGAGCTGAGTCCTTGCAATTGCCGTCTATCCTTGGGGGTGTGACGGCCAAAGCCATCTGTTTACCTATTTTTTATATTGAATCCTTAAAGGAGTGCGGCACATGTCAAAAGGGCATTCGCTACAAGACCCTTACTTGAATACTTTACGTAAAGAGAAAGTTGGGGTGTCCATCTACCTGGTCAACGGTATCAAACTGCAAGGCACGATCGAGTCGTTCGACCAGTTCGTCATCCTGCTGAAAAACACCGTCAGCCAAATGGTTTACAAACACGCTATCTCTACAGTGGTGCCGGTTCGTCCAATTCGTCTGCCTAGCGCAACCGAATCCGAAGCAGGTGACGCTGAGCCAGGTAACGCCTGATAGGAGTCTCCTTTGTTCTTTGAGCGCCACGGTGGTGGTGAGCGAGTCATCCTCGTTCACTTGGATGGACAGGACCCTGAGGCGCGCGAAGATCCGCAGGAGTTTCAGGAGTTGGCAAATTCGGCTGGCGCCGAGACCGTCGCGTTTTTTAACGTGCCGCGTCATCGGCCAACCGCCAAATATCTGATCGGCAGCGGCAAGGTCGAGGAACTGCGCGACCTGGTCAAGGCTGAAGAAGCCGATCTGGTGATTTTCAATCACATCCTCACGCCCAGTCAGGAACGCAACCTCGAACGTGTTTTCGAGTGTCGCGTGATCGACCGCACCGGTCTGATTCTCGATATTTTCGCCCAGCGCGCCCGTACCCATGAAGGCAAGCTCCAGGTCGAACTGGCCCAGCTTGACCACATGAGCACCCGGCTGGTTCGCGGCTGGACGCACCTTGAGCGTCAGGGTGGCGGTATCGGCATGCGTGGGCCGGGTGAAACCCAACTCGAAACCGACCGTCGATTGCTGCGGGTTCGCCTGCGACAGATCAAGGGCCGGCTGGAGAAGGTGCGCAGCCAGCGCGAACAGTCGCGACGTGGTCGCATGCGTGCGGATATCCCTACCGTATCGCTGGTGGGATATACCAACGCCGGTAAATCCACGCTGTTCAATAACGTCACGAAATCCGACGTTTACGCGGCTGACCAATTGTTTGCCACGCTGGACCCGACCCTGCGCCGTCTGGATCTGGACGACCTGGGGCCGATTGTCCTGGCGGACACCGTAGGTTTCATTCGCCACTTGCCTCACAAGCTGGTCGAGGCATTTCGGTCTACGCTCGAAGAGTCGAGCAATTCCGATCTGTTGTTGCACGTGATCGATGCGGCCGAACCGGATCGCATGTTGCAGATCGAGCAGGTGATGGTGGTGCTGGGCGAGATTGGTGCCCAGGACTTGCCGATCCTCGAGGTCTATAACAAACTCGATTTGCTTGAAGGCGT